>DASSYG010000032.1:0-8247 GCA_035703405.1 Acidimicrobiales bacterium
CCCGGCGGACGATCTTGTTCTCCAGTGCCCAGGAGACCATGTCGGCCTGGACCTCGGCGGCTGGCCGAGGCACGCGTCGAGGATCGCCCCACTCCCGAAGTAGGCGGTCATGCCGGTGGTGCCGAACACGCTGAGCGCGGCCGTGGGATCGACGCCGTCGGGAATGATCTGCGCGTTGCCATGGGTGCCGCCGACCAGGGCGTGGTCCTGCCAGCCGAACGTGCCGAACACCGTGGCACCGACGGGATAGGCGTCGTTGTTGGATGCGGCCACATCTCCGATGCCGCCGCTGCGGATGACCGCGCCCAGCTCGATGGGTGGGAGGTAGCCGGGTGCGTCGTCCATCCGGGTGCGGATGGTCGGGTCGATGGAGATCCAGTTCAGGCGTACGACGGCTTCGGAGTCGCCCGGTTCGGGCACCGGCACCACCTCGGTACGGACGGTGTCGGCATCACACATTCCGGTGGGGCGGGCGGCGAGAACGATGCGGCGACTCTGAGTCATGATTCGCATTGTGGCGCTCGAAGCCCCCGAGCGGGTCAGGCGGTGGCAACTTCGGCCGGAGCGCGGTCGGTCTCATGGGCCGAGTCGTGTTTCGAGGTGCGTTTGCCGTGGGTGTAGCTGGCCGCGTCGGTGCGGAAGTTTGCCTGGCCGTAACCCTTGAGGCGTTGGCGCAATGTCCAGGTCACCGCCGCGTCGGTCACCGGTCGCAGTGGCGGCACCTTGTTGAGCAGCTGCACGGCCTTGAGCCGGCCGAAGATCAACGGTGCGGACGCGGCGACACGTAGCTTGTCGCCCGACGACATCGTCACGCCCATCTCCGCCGCTCGCTGCTCGTCGCCGTCGAGGAACACCTTGATGAAGAACGCGGTGCTGAACGCGCGCTCGATCGATTCGGCGATCCGGTTCGGGATCGAATGGTCGGGGCGCAGGTAGGCGGCCATCGTCGAGCGCACCAGTTCGCCGCAGGTCTCGTCGTCGAAGCCCTTGCGCAGCGTCGCGGCCCGGGCGAGAAAGACGTTCACCATCTTGTTCGGGTCCGTGGGCAGCAGCTCTTCGGGCAGACCGAGCAGGTGGCACCGGTAGCGCGACAACTCGATCTGGGCCCGTTCGTCGTCGTTGTAGTCGTCTCGTCCCGAACGGACCACCTCCGCGGACAGCAGGAATGCGCCGATGAGGCCGGCGGGCATCTGGTCGACCTGGGGGATCGGAATCCCGAATCGAGCCCGGTCCCACTTCGCCTTGGTGAGCACGTTGTAGCGGACCATCGAGTGCATCAGACGCACCATTGCCGCGGCGTGGAAACCGGGCCCGTCACGGCGCATCCCGCCGGGGAGCACCGTCGACGCGAAGAACATGGCGGTCTCGTTCACCCTTTGGGCGGCCCGTTTGTCCGACAGCGACCCGGTGACCGCCATGGGCAGCGCGGCGTACTCGTTGAGGAACGTCGCCAGGAAGGCGCCGCGGATCGCATAGGGGGAAGCGAGCGCCGCCACGACCCGCTCGGAGCGGGCTCCCTCCTCGATGAGGTCCATGTCGATCCAGTCCGGCACGGCCTCCATCGATTCGATGAACGCCACAAGTTCATCGGGGGCGTCCTCGACGGCATCGAGTCCGTCGCTGCACGCGGTCACGACCATGCGGATCAATTCCTGCATGCCGTAGTCGCCCATGCGGGCGACGTAGGAGTCGCACACGATGTCGCCGAGCATCGTGGCAGTGGCCATCAGATCGATCAGTTCGGTGTCGGCGAAGAGTTCTTCGCGGGTGACCTTCACCTGGGGTGGCAGATCGGTCGCCGCGCCCGGTTCCAGGGCGAGCCGTTCGGGGACGGCATCGAAGTCGATGTCGCCGTACATGGCGGGCAGCTCCGTGGCTTGGCGGCGGACCCGGTCACGGAGCGTCTCGATCGACATGGTGTTCCTCTGGGGGTGTGGCTCGGCCCACGCGGCGCAGCGGGCGTGCAACCGACCGTAGCGCCTTGTCAGGTGTCAAGGGAAGCGCCGGTGGGCTTCAGGACACGAGCGCCGGGGCTTCGGGGGTCACGACCTGGAACTCCGATGACACCGCTACGACCTCATCGGGGAACCGGTCGAGATCGACGCCGAACGCGAAGCGTTCGGAGATCCGCTCCAGCGGGGTGAGGAAATCGTCGTAATGGCTGGCCACCACGAGGCGAGGCGAAAGCCGGCCGAGGATGCGAGGGTCGGTCAGGTGGGTCAGGGCATTCGCCATGTCCACGAGTCTCACAGAGAGCCGGATCGGCCTCGGTCCTTCTCTTTTCCTCATCGATGCGCGAAAGTCTCGTTCTCGGTGGCATTCGTCGATGCGCGCTCGCCCTGGGGCCGAACCATCGAACCGCCGCGCCGAGCCTCTGCCGCGCCGAACCGGAGCCGACCGTGACCACGACGAAGACGATGGCCAACGACAACACCGCCGGCCACCCGCCGCAGCTACCGTTGCAACACGCTCGTGGCGCCATCATGTTCCGCCGACGGTTCCGTCGGCGCACGGTTGGTGTGTTCTTGATCGGTGCGCTCTTTGTCGTGGCCTCGTGTTCGGGATCGACGTCTGAGGGCTCGTCGTCGAACGAAACCACGAGCACGGCGCACCGGTCGAGCTCGGCAACGCCAGCGTTGACGATCCCGAACGCGAAGTGGAAGCCGATCGACGCGAGCCTCGCCGGACTCGGGCCACAGACCGGACTTCTGGTTGCCAAAGTGACCCCAGAAGGGACCTGTGAGGCAATCCACGAGGTTGCGGCGTCGACGGTGCGGCCGATCGCCTCACAGTTCAAGCTGCTCGTGCTGGGCGCACTCGCCGAACAGATCGAAGCGGGAAAGATCTCATGGAATCAGGAACTGACCGTGCCCGAGGTGCGCAGCCTGGGCAACGAGGGAGCGAAGGACGCGTTGCAGGCCGCGCCGGCCGGCGCGACGTTCTCCGTCGAACACGTGGCGACCCAGATGATCTCGATCAGCGACAACACCGCCGCGGACATGCTCGTCGATCTGGTCGGCCGTGACGCGGTCTCCCAGCAGTTCGCCCGCTGGACCGACAATGCCGAGCGGAACACGCCGATGCTGAAGACCCGGGAGATGCTCCTGTTGCACTACGCAGAGGGCCTCGGCGACGAGTACCTGGCCACGCCGCAGGCGGAGCGCGACGCATTCCTGGCCGATCAGGTCGATCCGTTGTCGAACGCTGACATCGCATCGGGCTACACCACAGAGCCCCGCTTCATCGACGAGATCGAGTGGTTCGCCACGCCCGACGATCTGTGTCGGACCTTCGCCGGGTTGCAGAAGCTGGCGACGAACCCGAAGCTCGCACCGCTCGACGGGGTGCTGTCCAAAGAGGACTTCGGCCTCGATCTCGACCCGGCCGAGTGGCCGACCGTCTGGTACAAGGGCGGATCCGAAGCCGGGGTCCTCACCACCGGTTGGCTCGCCACCGACGCCGATGGCGGCGCCTACGTCGTCGAGGTGACGATCGCGAACCCCGACGCCGCACTAGCACAAGATGCCATTCCGACCGACGTGAAGTTGGTGAACGAGATCTTCGCTCTCCTGGGCGCATCGTGAGGATCGAATGCTCCGAGGTACCCGTGCCTCCTACGATGCAGCGATGACCGCCACCGACATTGCCTCCCCGGCCCTGTGGGCCCTTCCCCTGAACGAACGGCTACGCCTGCTCGGTGAACTGCGTGAGGCGGCGCCGTTCACCCGGGCTACGAGCCCCAACCAGCTCACCGGGGTACCCGACGAGTTCTTCGCGGTCACCCGCCACGCCGAGGTCATCGAGATCTCCCGACGAGCCGCCGACTTCTGTTCGGGTCGGGGCGCCACGAACATTCCCGACATGCCCGCCGAGGCGCTCGAATACTTCGGGTCGTTCATCAACATGGACGACCCCCGCCACGCCCGCCAGCGTGGCATCGTGGCCCGGTCGTTCACGCCCCGCCAGCTCCAAGGCGTCCTCGACTCGGTCGAGCGGATCTGTGACGAGGTGATCGACGGTTTCTGTGAGCAGGGCGAAGTCGACCTGGTCGAGGCGTTCTCGCAGCCGTTCCCGCTGCTGATCATCTGCGACATGATGGGCATTCCCCGCAGCGAGTTCACCACCGTCCTCGAGGCGACGAACGTGATCCTCGGCTCCGGTGACCCCGACTCGTTCGAGGGCGACGACATCATCACGGCGCTGTTCGCCGCTGGTGAACAGCTCACATCGCTCATGCGCGAGTTGGCCGATCACCGACGGGAACACCCGGCCGACGATCTGACCACCAAGTTGGTGTTCAACGACGTCGACGAGGACATGCTCGACCCCTCCGAACTCGGCGCGTTCTTCATCCTGCTCGCGGTGGCGGGCAACGACACGACTCGTACCGCGCTCAGTCACGGAACCAACATCCTGAGCCAGTTCCCCGACCAGCGGGAGATCTGGAAGGCTGACCCGGACGAGATCACGCCGACCGCGGTCGAGGAAATCGTGCGGTACGCGACGCCGGTCACCTTCATGCGACGGACGGTCACCCGAGACCTCGAGCTCTCGGGTCGTGAGTTCTCCGAGGGAGACCGGATGGTGCTGTTCTACGGGATCGCCAACCGCGACCCGCGGGTGTTCACCGATCCGGAAATCTTCGATGTGAATCGAGAGCCGAACAATCATCTCGGCTTCGGCGGTCCCGGGCCGCACTTCTGTCTGGGTGCGCACCTGGCGCGGCGGGAGTTGTCGGTGGGATTCCGGCGCATGTTCGACCGGCTCGGCGACCTCGAGGTCGTCGGCGACGCCGTGCCGTTGCAAGCCGCCGGTGTGCCGCTGGTCGCCGGCCTCAAACACCTGCCGGTTCGCTTCACCCCGTCGGCGCCACTCGGCGGCTGAGTCGATGCACCTCGCCGTTGATCAGGCCGGCGGCGGGTAGCCGAAGGGGAGTTCGAGGCGGTGGCGAGCCAACAGTTCGGTCGCGCCGATGATCTTCTCGATGGGTCCGTCGGCGACGACGTGTCCTTCGGCGAGGATGACGGCCCGGTCGCAGGCCGCCAACGCGAACGGGAGGTCATGGGTGACGATGATCTGGGTGTCCTGCAGTGTGGGAAGCAGTTCGGCCAACTCTCTCGTGCCGGCCGGGTCGAGACCCGAGGTGGGTTCGTCGAGCACCAACAGCCGTGGTTGCATCGCGAGTACCGACGCGATCGCCACCCGTCGCTTCTCGCCCTCGCTGAGATGATGCGGCGCCCGGTCGATGAGTGACTCGGCGCCGACCCGGGCCAACCCATGACGCGCCACGGCCTCGAGTTCGTCACGTGCCACGCCCAGATTCGCCGGTCCGAAGGCGACGTCTTCGCGCACGGTGCCCATGAAGAGCTGGTCGTCGGGATCCTGGAATACCAGCCCCACCTCGCATCGGATGCCTCGCAACGTGTCCGGAGCAAGGGGTCGCCCGTGGATCTCGATCCGGCCCGACTGCAACTCGAGCAGGCCGTTGAGGTGGAGCGCGAATGTGGTCTTGCCCGAACCGTTCGCGCCCAACACCGCGACCCGCTCGCCGACCGCGACCTCCAGATCCAGACCGCCGAGCACCGGCGTGGGGCGCCCGGGATAGGTGAAGCTCAGACCCGCGACCGCCACTGCGAGCTCGGGTCGACTCACGTCACCATCGTCCACACCGCGAGTGACGAGGCGGCGACCAGCACGGGGATGGCGGCCCAGGCCGATGCGACCCGGGTGGCCGACACCGGCGGGTCGACGGTCGGAAGGGTGCCGTCGAAGCCACGGGCGACCATGGCCAGATGCACCCGTTCGCCGCGTTCGTAGGTGCGGACGAACAGTGTGCCGATCGACGAGGCGACGGGGCGGACCTGCCAGATCCAGCGAGGGTCGTGACCCCGAGCGGTCATCGCTCGGCGCATGCGTCCGAGGTGATCGGTCACGAGTCCCAGATAGCGCAGCATGACCGAGATGATCGACACGACCACGGCCGGGACGTGGAGTCGGCGAAGGGCGCGGAGCAGGTCAGCTAGCGAGGTCGTGGCGGTCACCGTGACAGCGGCGGCGGCTCCCAGCATTGCCCTCGCGATGATGCCCCAACAGGCCCACAGCCCGTCGGCCGACAGCGAGACCCCGACCACGTCGACGCGCCGCCCTGTGCCGATCACCGGTAGGAAGAACGCGAAGGCGACGAACGGGACGATCGCTCCCAGACGCGCCAGGACGACCTTCGGCGGCAGGCCGGCGAAGAGCACCACCAACCCCACCGCTGCCGCGTCGGCGGCGAACACCCACACGGCTTCGCGTGGGGTGAGCGCGACGAGCACCACGAATCCGACAAGTCCGACGAGCTTTGCTGTGGCATCGAGCCGGTGCACCCCAGAGTCGCCCGCAAGGTGCAGCGACCGGGGATCGACGACGTCGTGTCCGGCGCTCACGCGTCGGTGGGCGGCACCCGGTGCCGACCGCGTGATGCATGCACGATGCCATAGCCGACCACCAGCGCCAGGGTCGATCCGGCGAGCCCGGCGATCGCGAGCGACAGGGGTTCGTTGCCGATGCCCCGGGTGGCGTAGTCGGCGAAGAGGGCACTCGAGAAGGCATGGTCACGAGCATTTGCGAGCAACCCCTGGTCTGTCGCGACTCGTTCGAGTCCATCGGGGGCATCGAACGCGAACTGGCTCACGACCGTGGCGAACACCCCCGCGACGAGCACGGCGCCGATCACGAACGCGCGCGTCGAGACCTTGGGTCGGTCGGCGAACACCGCCGGCGGCAGGTCCAGTGCGCCGCGGACCAGATCGGGCCGCGACGCGAGCACCGCAGCGACGACCAGCGCACTGAGCGTCGCCTCGCCGATGCCGATGAGCGCGTGCACCCCGACCATGGCCGCGAACACGGTGTCGAAGGGGACGGGCGCGGTGGCGCCGAAGAGCCACTCGAGCGAGAACGCGATCGACGCCAGCACCACCGAGAGTCCGGCCGCCAGACCGGCGGCGCCGACGACCCCGCCGGCGTCGCGGGGGAGGATCCGACGAAACACACTGAACAGCGCCCAGCCACCGAACGCCGGCACGATGGCCATGTTCACCACGTTGTAGCCCAATGCGGTGAGTCCCCCGTCGGCGAACAACAGCGCCTGGATGCCCACGACCACGGCGACGACGAGCGTGGCGACGAACGGGCCGAGCAGCACCGCGGCGAGTGCGCCGCCGAGCAGGTGTCCGGTGGTGCCCGAGGCGACGGGGAAGTTGAACATCTGCGCCGCGAAGATGAACGCAGCGGCGAGCCCGGCAAGAGGAACTTGACGGTCGTCGAGCTCCTCGGCGGCCCGCCGCAGGCACAGCGCCAGTATCGACACGCTGATCAGTGCGCATCCGACGGCGACCCCCGGCTCCAGGAAGCCGTCGGGGGCGTGCATGGCCACGATCATCTCGGTCGTCTCCTCGGTGCGTGGTGTCCGGCGTGGGCGGCTGCGCCGTTCCTATCACAACCCTGTTGCGACAAGCGCACCCGGATGGAGCAGCGCCGATCAGTCCGAGGTCCGGCAGTTGCCGCAGCGTCCCGTCAACGGAAAGTGGACCAGGTCGAGTTCGATGCCCGTCTCGTCGGCAACGAGCCGTTCCAAGTCGCGCACGGCGTCACGATCGAGTTCGGTGACCGCCCCACAGGCGGCGCAGGCGACCGGGACCGAATCGAGGTCCCGTCGGCGGTACACGGCCTGGCCGTGGCCGAGGTGCACATGCGACGCGATCCCCAGTTCTTCGAACTGGCGCAGACAGCGGTAGACGACTGAACGGTCGACCCCGGCGGCGGCGTCGGCGATCTGCTCGGCGGTCCGAGGGGGTCCGGAACCGAACACCACGTCGAGCACGGTTCGTTTCGCCGCGGTCATCCGGCCGCCGTGCGCCCGGATCCGCTCGATCGCCTCGGCCCGGTCGCCCGGTGCGGCCGGGGGACGGGCGGCCGGGGTGGTCACGGTGTCCCCGGGACGCTGGTTATCGTGGCGGCAGGTCGCATCGGCAGGTCCGAGATCAGGGCGCGGTCGCGGTCGATGTCTCGGCGGCCATGCTGTCGACGCTGCCACGATGCTCGGCCACCACCGTGGCCAGACGCGCCCGCGAGTTGATCTCGAGCTTGGTGAAGATGTGGGACACGTGAGTCTGCACGGTGCGGCGCGACACATAGAGACGCTCCGCGATCTGCGGGTTCGTCAAGCCCTCGCCGACGAGCTCTGCGACGATCAGCTCGGTCGGC
>DASSYG010000068.1:0-2753 GCA_035703405.1 Acidimicrobiales bacterium
GCTCACGCAAGGCGTCGGGAGCTTCGCACTGACAGGTCCGGGCCACCAACTGGCGGAGTTCGACTTCGAAGTCGAACGCGTCGAGGCACGGGGCGCACTCCTCGATGTGGACCCGGATGTCTTCGCGCCGTTCTACGGTGATCTCACCGTCGAGGTAGCTGTACAGCTCACGGAGCGCCGTCCCGCAGTCGACGTGGGCCGACGCCACCTCGCTACAGACGCTGCGGGCTCCCGGCGACGTCTCGACATCTGCCCGACCGCTGGAGTCGTTCGACGTGGCCTCGTCCGGTTCTGTGCGTTCGCTCATGATGATGCTGGTTCCTTGGGGGCGAAGCGCTCTCCGGCCAAGCCCCGATCGACGGCAAAATCGTACAACGCCTTCTGGAGCGCTTTTCTTCCCCGGTGCAGACGACTCATCACCGTCCCGATCGGAATGTCGAGGATCTCGGCGATCTCGGCGTAGGAGAATCCTTCGACGTCCGCGAGCAGCACGGCCATCCTGAAGTTCTCCGACAGCGACTCCAAGGCCTCGGTCACCTCCGCGTCACCGAGACGACTCATCAGGTCCTCTTCGGCACTCGATCCGAGCCCATTGCCGGGCGCGTCGTGCAGCCGGTGGTACAGGTAGAGGTCCTCGACGTCGTCGAGATCGGTCTCGGTCGGGCGGCGCTGTTTGGCCCGGTAGATGTTGATGTAGGTGTTGGTGAGGATTCGGTACATCCAGGCCTTGAGGTTCGTGCCCTCGGTGAAGCCACCGAAGCCCCGGTAGGCCCGCAGATACGCCTCTTGGACGAGATCCTCGGCGTCGGTCGGATTGCGCGTCATCCGCAGCGCGGCGGAGTACAACTTCGACATCAACGGCATCGCGAGATCGGCGAAATCTGCCTGGTCGGCCATGTCAGCCGACCCTATCCGACACCGGAACCCAGCGGCGGAAGCCCCCAGAACAGCGCGGTGAGCGCGAGCTCCTCGTTGGGATTCAGCGCGAACGCGCGGCTCACCTCGCCGATGCGGTCCACCGCGTCGAGCAACGCGGTCGGGTCGTCGCCGTCCACGGCAGCATCGAGGTAGGCCCGGGCCAGCACCGTGCACCCCAGACGCAGGTCACTGAGCCGACTCTGGCGTTCGATGCGCTTGTGCCGCGCCACGAGGGCACGACGCCGACCGGTCGACGAGGTGACCCCGTAGGCCTCGACTTCGGCGTCGAAAGCCTCGAGTTCGGTCGCATGACGTGCCGTCACCGGGGCGAGCGCGTCGTCGAGCATCGCACGCGACTCCGCCGCGAGTCGGGTCGCCGTCGCGCCGGTGCCGTCGATCGAAGTCGGCACGGCGCGCCAGGCGGCGATCCGCAGCGCCAGGCGATCGTCGGTCGCGAGCACCCGGGCCCGGTCGACGTTGCCTCCCGCCGACGCGACCGCGAGTTCGGCGCGCTCGGGGTCGACCCCTTCGGCCTCGAGCAGACTGCGGAGCGCGGCCGGCTCCACCGTCGCAAAATCGACACGGACACACCGCGACGCGATCGCCGCCTGATTCGGCGGGACGGTGCGCGCCACCAGCACGATCGTCGTCCGCTCGGGCGGCTCCTCGATCGTCTTCAACAACGCGCCGATGGCGGTGTCGTTCGCCGCGTCGAAGCCGATCGCGGCAACCACCTTGCGCTGCGCCTCGACCGGCGAGGCGAATGCCTCACGGATGATGATCGATGCTTCGGTGTCGCCGTCGGAACCACCACGACCGCCCCGGAAGATCGGCCCGTCAGCTTCGACGACCACCAGATCGGGGTGCCGTTCCGCCGCGGCGAGTCGCCGGTGCCGCGCCGCAGCGATCTCATCGGGCGCACCCGACGCGAACAACTCTCCCGCGAACGCCCGCAGAGCGGCCCGCTTGCCCGATCCTTCGGGGCCGACAAACAGATACGCGTGCACCGGGTTCGCCACGGCGGCCCGCAGCCGCTGCACCGCACCGGCCTGGCCCGGCACGGTGCGCCACGGGTCGGCAACGGTCTCTGCATCGGTCGTCGGGGCCATGGCCTCCACTCTGCCCGCTCGACGACCTCGCCGCCGTGGTACGCCGCGAAATCCGTCGCCGCGATCGCCTCCGGAAACCGTCGGCTCAGAGTCGATCGGTTTCCTCGAGCCACGCGCGGACCCGCTCCATGCCTGTCGCGAGGTCGACCCGCGGCCACCAGCCGAGCAGGTCGTGTGCCTTGTCGTTCGACACGCCTCGTGCCTTGGTGAGCATGAGCACCACGCCCCGCCCCAACTCGGTGTGCTCGGAACGAGCCTTGGCCCACAGCCGTGCCGCCTCGGCCAATGCGACCGCGACGGGGGTCGATGCACTGGGAGGGTCGCCGGTCTTGCCGAGCATCCGCCAGAGATGGCCGAAATACTCACTGGTGGTCACCGGCTCCTCGCCACCGATGTGGAAGATCTGCCCAGCAGCGGCCGCTGCGCCGGCGGCGCGCACGACCCCGTCGACCAGATCGTCGATGGCCACCGGGGTGAACAAGCCGCGGCCGTGCGCTGGGAGCAGGAATCGACCGCTGCGCATCTTGTCGATCGGCTCGAGCACCCAGGGCCGACAGCCGGGCCCGTACACGTCGGCCGGGCGCACGATCGTCGCCTCCTGACGGCCCTCGGCGTGTGCCGCGAGGACCAGGTGTTCAGCGGCGATCTTGGTGTCGGTGTAGGGGTTACCGGTGGGCATGAGCGGCCAACGCTCGTCGAGCGGTTCACCGGGCAGTATCCGGGCGG
>DASSYG010000180.1:0-2129 GCA_035703405.1 Acidimicrobiales bacterium
CGAGCCCCAGGTTCCCCTCCTGCACGAGGTCGAGCAGATCCATCGACGGGGGAAGCGGGTAGCGACGGGCCACGCTGACCACGAGGCGGAGGTTGGAGCGGATGAAGCGGTCCTTTGCCGAGGCGGCACGGGCCACGTCACGCCGGAGCTCGGGGCTGCGCTCGCCGGCGTCGAGCCGCGAGCGGGCTTCGACGCCCTTCTCGATGAGTTGGGCGAGCTGACGCTCCTCGGCCGCGTTGAGCAGCGGCACGGCGCCGATCTCGTTGAGGTATTGGCCGACTGAATCGCTCATGGTACTTCCTCCAACAGCAGGAAGGCTCTGGGCATTCCTGCTGCAACTCGGTGCTGACGAATGTTTCTGTGGATCAAGGCCAGTCGCTATGGTGCAACCGTGTTCGAGCCCTATCTGCTTCCGGAAAACCCGGTGACCTCGGTCACCGACTGGGTGGCCATTGGGGGAGGCAAGGGCCTCGCCAAAGCCTTGGAGATCGGACCTGCTGCGACGATCGAACTGGTCATCGCATCCGGCCTCCGGGGTCGTGGTGGTGCCGGCTTCCCGGTTGGCCGAAAGTGGTCGTCCATCCGAGAAACCGCTGCTGGTGGCACGTGTTTCGTTGCGTGCAACGGATCCGAAGGTGAGCCGGGGACGTTCAAGGATCGTGCGCTGCTGCGCAAGAACGCCTTCCAGCTCATCGAGGGGGTTGCGATCGCTTCGTTTGCCATCGGTGCACAGTCTGCATTCATCGGCCTAAAGGCGAAGTACACGCAGGAGCACCAGAACCTCGCGACCGCGTTGGCCGAGATGGAAGCCGCCGGTCTCACGGCGGGAATCCCGATCACGATCGTCGCCGGGCCCGACTCCTACCTCTTCGGGGAGGAGACGGCGCTGCTCCAGACGATCCAGGGCGAGCCGTCGGCACCCCGCCTGTTCCCGCCGTACATCCAGGGCGTGTTCGCATCGGTGCCCAACAGCGACTGGTCGTCGATGCCCCAGGCCTACAAGGCCCCGAACTTCGATGATCCGGCACCGACGCTGGTCAACAACGTCGAGTCGCTCTCGACGACGGCGCACATCCTCCGCAACGGGGTCGAGTGGTTCCGCTCGATGGGCACCGGCGCCACGCCGGGCAACGGCATCTGCACGATCGTGGGCGACGTCAACGCCCCCGGCGTGGCCGAGGTCGAGATGGGCACGCCGCTCGGCGACATCATCGACACGATCGGTGGAGGCGTCACGACCGGCCGTCGCATCAAGGCGATCCTCTCCGGCATCTCGAACCCCGTGATGACCGACGAGTTCCTCTCGGTTCCGCTCTGCTTCGACGCGTTCCGTGCCCAGGGGTCGGGCATCGGCTCCTGTGGCTTCATCATCTACGACGACACCACCGACGCGGTGGAGATCGCCCAGCTCTGCTCCCGATGGCTGTCCGTCGAGTCGTGCGGGCAGTGCAACGGCTGCAAGGTCGGCACCATGGGCGTCACGTCCATCCTCGAACGGATCCAGGACGGCGGCGGGCAGTTCCGCGACATCCAGGACATCGGCGCCCGCATCCTGAAGCTCACCGACGCGAACCGGTGCTTCCTCCCCGAACAGGACCAGATCGTCGTCGCCAGCCTCATGCGGACCTTCCCCGAGGACTTCCTCGACGCCGTGGACGGGAAGCCGGTCAACGTCCGGGGGCTCATGCCGCCCAAGCTGGTTGACGTCGCAGACGGCAAGCAGGTGTTCGACGAGCACTGGTTGCTCAAGCAGCCGAACTGGGCGTATGCCGACACGGGCAACGCCACGGGCGTCTACCGCACCGAATAGCCGGGAATCGGCGCTTCCGGTGGGACCTGAGCGGATCGGCGTCTTCGGAGGCACGTTCGATCCACCGCACATCGGTCATCTCGTCGTCGCCACGCACGTACGGGCGGCGCTCGGACTCGACCGCGTGCTGCTGGTCGTCGCGAACGAGCCGTGGCAGAAGGTGGGGACCCGTCCGATCAGCCCGGCCCGGGTGCGCCTCGACCTGGTCGCCGCCGCAGTCGGCGACACCGTCGGCATCGAGGTGTCCGACCTCGAGGTGCGCCGCGGCGGCGCGTCGTACACCATCGACACCGTCGACGAGCTGTCGTCCCAAGGTCCG
>DASSYG010000249.1:0-2103 GCA_035703405.1 Acidimicrobiales bacterium
GGCCTATTACGCGTCATGGTTCGTGTTTCCCGACAACTCCGCACTCGACTGGTCGTCGCTGGGTGAGTGTGACTACCTGTACGTGTCGCATCTGCACCACGACCATTTCGATGCCGAGAACCTGGACCGGCACGTGTCCAAGTCGGCGACGGTGCTGTTGCCCGACTTTCCGGTGGATGATCTCGAAGATGCCCTTCGTGAGCTGGGGTTCACCAACTTTCTGCCGATCCCCGACAACACCCCTGTCGAGTTGAATGGGATGCGCATTCAGATCTCGGCGCTGGTCTCACCCAACGACGGCCCGCTGGGTGATTCCGCGCTGGCGGTCGACGACGGCACGGCGATCGTGTTGAACCAGAACGACGCCCGCCCGCTGGGTTACGACGCGTTGGGGGCGTTCGCGGGTGACGCCGGCTACGACGCGCATCTGCTGCAGTTCTCGGGGGCGATCTGGTATCCGATGGTCTATGACCTGCCTGAGAAGACCAAGACCAAGGTGGGTCTCGAGAAGCGGTCGAACGGTCTGGCCCGGGCGATGCGCTACGCGGTGGATCTGGGCGCGTCGTATGTGATCCCGAGTGCGGGGCCGCCGTGTTTTCTGGACGATGAGTTGTTCGCCCACAACGACACCGGGCACGATCCGGCGAATGTCTTCCCGGATGCGACGGTGTTCATCGAGTATCTGGCCGAGAACGGTCACGACAACGGACGCCTGCTGATTCCGGGCAGCACCGCGGACGTCGCCCACGTCGCGGACGGCGCTGATGCGGCTGCCCGGGCAACGTGTGCGGTGACCCATCCGATCCCCGAGGCCGAGGTCGAGGCGATCTTCACCGACAAGGCCACCTACCTGAAGGACTACGCGGCCCGTCAGGCGCCGCGCATCGCTGCGGAGAAGGCGGCGTGGCCGGCCCCGGATGTCGACATCTTCGGTGAGTTGCAGGCCTGGTTCGAGCCGTTGTTGGAGTTGTCGGTGCAGTTCGCGGACGGCATCGGCTACCCCGTCGAGTTGCGCATCGCCGGTGACCCGACCGCACCGGCGGGCGACGCCCGTGGCGATGACGAATCGGTGGTGATCGACTTTCCGGCCAAAGTCGTGCGCCGCCCAAGTGACGGCGAGAAGTGTCGCTACCGCTTCGGGGTACGCCGGGTGCTCATCGAGCGGCTGATCGCCGACCACGAGATCGACTGGGTGAACACGTTGTTCCTGTCGATGCGCTTCGACGCGCACCGGGCGGGCACCTACAACGAGTTCCTGTACACGTTCTTCAAGTGTCTGATCGACGAGCGGCTGGAGTACGCCGAGGGTTGGTTCGCGGAGCGCCGCGACGACGATTCGGAAACGGTACTGGACGGGTGGGCGATGCAGGCACGCTGTCCGCATCTCAAGGCCGAGTTGGCGCATTTCGGTGTGGTGGAGGGCACGACGTTGACGTGTCGAATGCACGGCTGGCAGTGGGATCTGACCAGCGGCAGGTGTCTGACCTCTCGGGGTCACGAGTTGCGGTGCCATTGGACGGGTGAGGGCGACCCGCCGAGCGATGCCGAGGCTGGGAGCCCGGTGCGGATCGCTCAGGCGTCGGGCGGCCAGGTGGACGGTGCGTTGGCCGGCGCGGAAGATGAGACGCCGGACGTCGGCACGTGACCGACCTGGGGTCGCTCACCACACTGGGGGTGGGTGGGCCCGCGCATCGGTTTTTCGCGATCCGCCGGCGTGAGGAGATCGTCTCGGCGTTCGCGGTTGCCGACCTGCGAGATGAGACGCTTTGGTTGTTGGGTGGCGGGTCGAACGTGGTGATCGCCGACGCGGGCCTGCCGGGCACGGTCGTGCAGATCGTCGGCGGGCAGATCGGCATGCGCCATGTCGGCGACGAGGCAGTCGAGTGGACGGTCGACGCAGGCGTGGCGTGGGACACCTTCGTGACCGCGACGGTCGAGGCCGGCGCGACCGGTGTCGAGCTGTTGAGCGGCATTCCCGGAACGGTGGGTGCGGCGCCGGTGCAGAATGTCGCCGCGTACGGCCAGCAGGTGTGTGATGCGATCACTGCGGTGGGCGTGTACGACCGCGACTCGGGCCAGACCGGCGAGGTGCCTCCCGAGGCG
>DASSYG010000306.1:0-2744 GCA_035703405.1 Acidimicrobiales bacterium
CACGAGCATCGCTCCGGACACGTTGAAGCGCTCGTTCATCGTCGTGTTCATCTCGGCGTTCAGCCGGTACGCCTCGAGCGTGATCGACGACAGCTTGCGACCCATCAGCCGTGCCGGAACGATGAACACGGGGAGCAGCACCAGCGACAGCAGGGTGATCTGCCACGACAGGAAGAACATGGCGATCAGCACGATGACGACGGTGACCAGATTGGAGACCACGTTGGCGAGGGTGTTGGTGAACGCCTGTTGGGCGCCGAGCACGTCGTTGTCGAGTCGGGTGACGAGCGCGCCGGTCTGGGTGCGGGTGAAGAACGCGATCGGCATCTTCTGGACGTGACCGAACACCTTCGAGCGAAGATCGAAGATGATCCCTTCGCCCAGCGACGCGGAGATCCAGCGCTGGACGAGCGACAGGAGCGCGTCGGCCACGGCCAGCCCGGCGAGCAGCAGCGCGAGTTCGATGACCAGGCCGCGGTCGCGACCGATGATCCCGGTGTTGATGATCGAGCGGATGATCAGCGGATTGATCGCACCCAGCGCCGCGTCGATGACGACGAGCGTGAGGAACCAGATGATGAGGCGTCGATACGGTGCGGCGAACCGCAGCATCCTCTTCCCGGTACCGGGTGCGACCTTGTGGTCGACGACGCTCCGATCCCGCATGAACGAACGCATGCCGTGTGGGCCGCCCATTCCTGTGCGAGCTGGCATCGTTGCACTCTACGGGGACCGACAACCAGCCGATCCTGGCCGCCGTTGGCGGCGCGCTTCCTACGATGAACCGATGGACCCCGCGCCGACCGGCCCCGATCACGACGAGATCGCGGCGATGGTCGACCACGCGGCGATCGACCGGCTGCAGCGACGCTACGCGGATGTGGTGAACCGCCGAGTGTGGGAAGACCTCGATGCCGTGTTCGCACCGTCGGTGCAGATCACCTTGGAGTTGGTGAACCGACCGACCGTGGAGTTGTCGGGACGAGAGGAGTTCGTGGCGTTCATCGACCCGGCCATGGCGCGTTTCGGGTTCTTCCAGTTCGTCATCCTCAACAGTCACATCGAGCTGTGGCCGGGAGCAGACCGCGACGCGGCCACGGCACGGATCTTCATGTGTGAGCTGCGGACGGGCCCCACGGGCGGACAGCGGAGCGAGGCGTTCGGGCTCTACCGCGACCGCTACGTCCGAGAGCCCCAAGGGTGGCGGATCACCCGACGGCACTACCGATCGCTGGCGCACTTCCCTGCCGGCGACTGGCTCGGCCTCCCCGACGACCTGCTCGCCGAGTAGTCCTGCCCGCAGAACCGGGCTGTCACGAAGCAGCGCGAACGGCGAACCCCTATCGTCGGTCGCCATGACCTTGGACCTGACCCCGGACGAGCTGCTGACCACGACGCGGGCGGTGCGCAAACGCCTCGACCTGGAACTGCCGGTGGACCGCACGGTGATCGACGAGTGCCTGGAGATCGCGTTGCAGGCACCCACCGGGTCGAATGCGCAGAACTGGCACTGGGTGATCGTCACCGACGATGAGAAGAAGGCCAAGATCGCCGAGCACTACGCCGCCGGATTCGACCCCTACATCACCATGCCCCGACCTGCTTTCGACGCGGGCGACCCTCGCGGCGCCCACGCCGACGCGGTGTCATCGTCGGCCACCTATCTGCGCGACCACTTCCACGAGGTCCCGGCGATGGTGATCCCGTGTCTGTGGGGACGGCTGCCCGACGGTGCTCCATCCGGGATGCAGGCCGGTTACTGGGGTTCGCTGTTTCCGGCCGTGTGGAGCTTCATGCTGGCGTTGCGTGCCCGCGGACTCGGCAGTGCCATCACCACTCTGCACCTGGGCCGCGAGCGCGAGGTCGCCGAATTGCTCGGCATTCCCTATGAACGCTGCGCCCAGGCGGCGCTGCTGCCGGTCGCCTACACCAAGGGGACCGACTTCAAGCCGGCGAGTCGCCTGCCACTCGACCAGGTCAGTCACTGGAACCAGTGGAGATCGTCGAGCGGTTGAGAACTCGTCGATGTCGGCGGCGAGGCCCCGCCATCCACTAGTGTCGTGAGACGAGGCGAAACCAGCGACGGGGGCTGACGATGACGAGCCGCGACAAGTCCGAACACGGGTCTGACGAACAGGTCGACGCCAGGATCGACCGCCGAACGCTGCTGCGTCGTTTTGCCGCAGGTGCGGCCGTCACCGGCGCGGCATGGACAGCCCCCCAGGTCGTGATCGGCTCCACTGCCTTCGCCGCGGGAACGACGCCTCCTGAGGGCGAGCCGTTCATGTACATCGCGGACGCGAAGAATCAACGGATCGTGACGATCGACTCGCTCGGCACCCAGTCCGAGCTTCCCACCAGTGGGCTGAACTACCCTCGGGGCGTCGCCGTGGACACCGCCGGAAACGTCTACATCGCCGACTTCTTCAACAGGCGGGTGGTCGAGGTCGACAGCGCAGGTGTCCAGAGCGATCTGGCAACGCTCGACGATCTCCCCACGGGGATCACCGTCGACACCGCCGGCAACGTCTTCGTGTGCCTGCCCTACGCCGACGCCGTCGTGAAGATCACGCCCCTCGGCGCCACCTCGCTGGTCCCGACCAGCGGCCTCGACACTCCCGAAGATCTCGCCCTCGACACCGCGGGCAACCTGTACATCGCCGACCAACAGAACGATCGCATCGTCAAGATCGACCTCGGAGGCACGCAGTCGACCGTGATCTCGGGCGTGCGGCATCCCACCG
>DASSYG010000128.1:0-9401 GCA_035703405.1 Acidimicrobiales bacterium
CCTACCGGCGCGGTCGATCAGCCCGGCCTCGTCGTAGCTGCGCTTGACGTCGTGATGCGCCTGGGCGAACGACTCCTCCGACGGAGGCGCGGCTTCGCGTACCTCCGCGACACCCTCGGCCTCGGTTCTGCGATCGTCGACGGACCAGCCGAGATACTTCTTCACGAGTCCCTTCCAGCGATGGAACCGTGACGTCGCCTTTCCGTTGGATGTAGCCATGTCCTCACCCTTCCCATTTCGGGGCTGCTCACACCGAAAGGCCCGATCGGTCCGCCCGCGGCCGCCGCACGATGCCCGCCTGCCAGTCGCATCGGACCCAGCGATCCCGGACGCACCGATTCCCCCGGTCGGCGACGCAGCGGCGGACTTCGGGGGCGCATCTGGGCGCCTGTAGCGTGGTCACTCGTGTCCACGGCCGATCCGACCATCGACGCGCTCCTCGAGATGCGCCGTGCTCGGCGCCGCAAACGGATCGCCGACATCCACTGGGTCGACGCGATGTACAACGTGTACCTCACCGCGATTCTGGGGATCATCGCGCTGGTGTTCATCTCGAGCGCGGCCGGTGGCACGCCCCTCTCCGCAAACGGCATCGCCGATCTGGTGGACCGCGGCCCGGCGGTGCTCGGGCTGCTCCCCGCGTTCGCGCTGATGGCCGGTCTGCGATCGGGCAGCCGCGGTGGCCCGCTCGCGCTGGAACAGCCCGACGTGCGTCACGTGCTCATGTCGGCAGTTCCCCGCTCGTACGCGCTGCGGGGGCCGGTCTTTCGTCAACTGCGTTCGTTCATCTTCATCGGCATCGTCGTGGGTGGGGCCGCCGGACTGTTCGCCCGCCATCGGCTCGACGCGAACCCGGCTGCGCTGATCGCGTGTGGCGCCGGGTTCGGGCTCGGCTCGGTCCTGCTCGGTGCCGGCGCGGCGCTGGTCGCCGCAGGCCAACGCATTCCCCGCTGGTTCGCCACGCTCATCGGACTGGCGGTCATGGCCTGGTCGGTCGCGGATGTCGCCGATGCCGCCCCGACCGCGCCGATGACTCTGTTGGGTCAGATGCCGCTGTGGCCGCTGCAGTTCGAGGTATGGGCGATCGTGCCCGCCGTGGTGGGAGCGTTCCTCGCGGTCTGGGGGCTGTTCGGCATCTCGGGACTGTCGATCGAGCACGCCGAGCGGCGCACGAAGCTCGTGGGCCAGCTCCGGTTCGCGGTGACCCTGCAGGACCTGCGCACGGTGCTCGTGCTGCGCCGCCAGCTTGCCCAGGAACTCCCCCGCGAAGACCCCTGGTTCGGCGGCGGCGCCTATCGTCGCCCGCCCAAGCGACTCGTGTTCTCCCGTGGCATCCGGAGCATCCTGCGCTTCCCGGCATCCCGACTGATGCGTCTCGTGATCCTCGCGGTGATCGCCGGCTTCGCGGCGCGGGGCACCTGGGACGGCACCCTTCCCCTGGTCGCGCTCGCCGGGTTGGCGATGTGGGTCGCCGGTCTCGACGCGATCGAGCCGCTCGCGCAGGAGACCGACCACCCGACCCGCTCCGAGGGATTCCCGGTCGACATCGGCGAACTGTTGGTGCGGCACCTGGCTGCCCCGATGCTGGTGATGTTCGGCGTGTCGATCATCGCCGGCGCGGTCATCGTGTTGGGCGAACCGAACCTCGATTCGCTTCGGCTCGCGGCGATCGCGATCGTGCCCATGGCGATGCTCGGTATCGCCGGAGCGGTGGTGAGCGCGCTGATGGGCGCACCGTCGGCCAATGACGAGATCTCCGCGATGCTTCCTCCCGAGTTCGCCGGGATCAAGAACGTGGTTCGAGCGGTCTGGCCTCCGGTGATCGCGGTCCTTGGCGCCCTGCCCTTCCTGGCGGCGTTCGCTTCTGCTGACGCCGGCGAGTCTCCGTGGTCGGCCGAGGCCGGTGCGGCATTCGGCGCCGTGTTCGTCGCGGTACTCGTGGGGATCTGGGTCCGCTATCGCGAGGACATCCACGACTGGTGGGCGGCTTCGATGAACGAGGCCAAACAGCAGCGCTCGACCAAGGACGCCCGGAAGGCCGAACGGTCCGGATCGGCGCCGTCACGATCGAAGGCGAAGGCCGACCGGTCACGCCCAGCGGTCCCGGACGAACCCGAAGGCGACGAAGACGACGATGCCGACTGGGACGACGAGTGGGACGACGACGAGGTCGATGACCAGGACGACGACTGGGACGACGAATCGGACGAAGAGGATTCCGACGTCGACGATGACGGCGATGAGTGGGACGACGCCGAAGACGGTGAAGACGACTCCGACGAAGACGACTGGGACGACGAGGACGACTGGGACGGGAACGAAGAAGCTGAAGACGATGAGGACGAGAACCCACGATGAGCACTGACGACGTCGCCCCCGCGGTCGAATCGGTCGGCCTGACCAAGGTCTATGCCGACCTCCCGGCCCTGCATCCCCTCGATCTGACGATCGACGCCGGCCAATCGGTCGCGCTCATCGGCCACAACGGATCGGGCAAGTCCACCTTCCTGCGAATGGTCGCCGGACTGTTGGAACCGACCGGCGGTGACGTCGCCGTCGCCGGGTGGCCGGTCGGCGAAGTCCCGGCCCGGGCGACCACGTCGTTCCTTCCCGATGACCCGGTGCTGTATGACGACCTGAGTGTCCGCGAACACGTCGAGTACATCTCGCGGCTGCACGGCGGCAATGGTTTCGACGGCTACGCCGAGGACATCGCAATGCGTTTCAAGATCGACGACCGACTCGACGACCTCCCGGCCCGGTTCAGTCGTGGTCTGCGCCAGAAGACGTCGCTGCTATTGGGCATCGCCCGCCCGTTCTCGGTGCTGTTGGTGGACGAACCCTTCGTCGGTCTCGACGCACCGGGCAAGAACACCCTGCTGGAGATTCTCGACGAGGTGCACGCGGACGGCGCCGCAGTCGTCGTTGCCACCCACGATCCCGAGTTCGTCGAGCGGGTCGACCGCTCGGTCGCACTGCGCGACGGCGAGAAGGTCTTCGACGGCCAGGCATCGGTCGCCGAAGTGTTGGCCCTGGTCTCGACCTGAAGCGGCCGGTGCCGCGTCTGGCAGAATCACCGCCATGACCGACACACCCTGGCAGGGCGATGCCTCCTCACTCGTCGACGCGTTCCGGGCGGGCGAGCGCTCACCAGCCGAGGAACTCGACGCGTCACTCGCCGCCATCGACGCGAGCGACCTGAACGCGTTCAGTCACCTCGACCCCACCTGGGCGCACCGCGCCGCCGCGAACGCGGACATCACCAAGCCCTTCGGCGGCGTGCCGGTGGGCATCAAACAGCTCGAACCGGTCGAAGGCTGGCCGCACACCGAGGCGTCGCTGGTTTTTGCCGACCGCATCGCCGAATACACCGCCGTGAACGTCCAACGGCTCCTCGACAACGGCGGCGTCACCCCCGTGGGGCAGACCACGGCGAGTGAGTTCGGTGGCCTGAACGTTTCGGTCACCAAGATCAACGGCGTCACCCACAATCCGTGGCGCCACGGCCACACCGTCGGCGGATCGTCGACCGGTTCATCGGCCGCGGTGGCCGGCGGGCTCGTGTCGCTCGCATCGGGCGGCGACGGCGGCGGTTCGATCCGCATCCCCGCCGGCTACACCGGATTGCTCGGCATGAAGGGCACATTCGGTCGCATCCCCCGATCGCCGAACGCGTACATGCGACCCAACACCGTCGTGCTGGGGTGCCTCGCCCGGTCGGTGCGCGACGCCGCCCGCTACTACGACGTGTGCGCCGGACCGGACTACGCCGACCCCTCCAGCCTGCCCGCCCACCCCAGCTTCGAGAAGGGCCTCGAGTCCCACGATCTCAAAGGGCTGCGGGTCGCGATCGTCCCGACGTTCTCCGGGGTCGAACTCGAGCCTGGGGTCGAGGAGAACCTGCTCTCCCATGCCGAAGCGATGATCGACGCCGCCGGCATGAAGCGCGTGGAGGTGCCCCTGGAGCTACCGAGCCTCGCCGCGCAGTGGATGATGGGCAACATGGCCACGTTGCTGCCAGACCTGGCCGAGCACTGGCCGCAGTGCGCCTCGTTGTTGACCGACGAGATCGCGCTCGGGTTGTTCCTCTCCAAGACGCTGTACAACCTCGACACCGCCGCCAAGGCCGAAGTGCAGCGGATCCAGGCCGATGAGGCCATGGCCGAAGCCTTCCGCAACTGTGACCTGATCGTGTCTGCCACCAACCCCGGCCCGGCGTTCAACGCGGAGTGGAGCACTTCGAGCCCTGAGCCTCCCGTGGTGTCCTCCATCAAGGGTTCCGCGATGGGACGCGGCGCGCTCCGCGGGCTGCTCGGTGGCGTGCGCTTGGCGACGGCGGTCGCGTCCGGCCTTCCCAATGCGATGATCGAGTTCGCCAACGAGCGCTTCCCTGATTTCGTCGCGATGGGCGGGTTGACGATGCTCGCGAACCTGTACGGCAACCCGGCGGTGTCGATCCCCGCCGGGACCGTGAACGGGCTGCCCGTGGGCATGCAGGTCATGGCCCCGCACCACCACGACGCGTTGCTGTTCGACGTGGCCCGCTCGGTGGAGCTGAACAACCCGTGGCCCCTGGTCGCCCCCACGGTCAGCGCCCCGGTCTCCGCCTGACCCGCTTCCCCGCCTGACCCGTCCGCACCCCTTCCGACCCTCCCCCGAAATTTGTAGCGTCCTGCCGCTGAGAGCGGCTATTTGCTACAAATTTCGGGCAGACGCGGGGCGATCCGCCGCCGATCAGGCGACGAGCATCCGGCGGGCCACGCATGCGGCGCCGATGAGCGGACCTTCGTCGCCGAGGCCCACGGGCACGATCCGCGCCTCACGGGCGTAGTCGAGACAGGCCGTGCGTGCGAGTTCGGCGTTCGCCGCGGCAAAGAACGTGTCGCCAAAACCCAGTGCCACTGATCCGCCAACGCACGCCAGCCGCAGGTCGAGCGCCACGACGAGCGCGGCAACGGCGCGCCCCACCAACGCGCCACAGCGTCGCCGCATCGCGACGTCGGCCTCGATGGCCGGTCGGCCGGTGATCGCCGCGATCGAGGTGCCCGACGCCTCGGCTTCCAGACAGCCCCTGCTTCCGCACGCGCACCGACGCCCGTCGGGTTCGACCACGATGTGGCCGATGTGCCCGGCGTTGCCGCTGGCGCCGTCGAGGAGCCGGCCGTCGACGACCAGGCCCGCACCGACCCCGGTGGACACGACCATCGCCAGGTAGTTGCGCACTCCGATTGCGGCACCCAACCATCCTTCACCCAGGGCGAGCGCCTTGGCGTCGTTGTCGACCCAGACCGGCAGTTCGAAACGTTCGGCGAGTCGTTCCCGGAGGGGAAAGTCCCGCCACTGGGGAATGTTGAGCGGCGACACGGTGACCCCGCCCGCCGCCATCGGCCCGCCACAGCCCACCCCGATCGCCCCCGGCTCGCCTCGTTGCGTTCGCCCGTGCTCATCGAGGGTCCGGTCGATCGTGCCCACCAGTCGGCCGAACAAGACCTCGGCGTCCGTTCCCCCGGTCGCGTGACGATGGCGCCCGCTGATCGAACCGTCCGGTCCGACGATCGCGGACTCGAGTTTCGTGCCGCCGATGTCCACGGTGACCACGGTGGCATCCGAGACTGACCCACGATCCACAGCGGCACGGTAGCCGGTGCCCGCCCGCCATCTCCGCAGGCGGACACCGGGAAGGCCGCGAATCCCGCCCGGCAGCGCCGGATCAGTCCAGAAAGCATTCACTGGCGCCGGACGACAGGAGCGCGACCATGTCGTCGGCCACCGATGGAGTCGCCTCCATTGCCGTCGCATTGAACGTCGTCTCTCCGGCCTCGACGACCGCAGCCAGAGCCGACCGGCAGTCGATCAACCTGGTCGTCCGGCTCGATGTGAACCGGTCGAGACCGCCGGTCGCCCGGCCACGATGGAGATGTGCGGCCCCGTCGGCCGGCGCCGACTTTTGCGCGGCGACTAAACCGATCGGAGTGGTCGTGCGTCGAAGAGATAGACGGGGACGCGAGGAGCCCCGGGCGCCGGAGGAGTCGGTGACGATCGCTGCAACGCCACTCGAGCATTCGCCGACTGAGCCGACATCATCGAGTCCGGTCGGAACTGACTCGACCAACGCCGGTTCCGAGGCCGCGGACATCACCGAGCAGGTCCGGGCCTTTGCCGACGGCGAGTACCGCCAGGTCGTGGCGACCGTGGCAATGTGGTCGAACTCGATCGACGATGCGGCTGATGCGGTGGCCGATGCGCTGGGGCGTGCCTGGGAGAAGTGCGATAGGGGCGAGTCGATCGACAATCTCGCCGCGTTCGTCACCACCACCGCGATGAACCAGGTGCGCTCGGCCCACCGACGCGCCGAGTTGTTCAGACGCAAGCGACACCTGTTGGCGGTGGTCGACACCTGGGAATCGACCGAGTCGGCCGTCCGGCGTCTCGATACGGCTCGGGCGATGCGCGGCCTGACGCGCCGCCAACAGGAGGTCGTTGCGCTGCGCTACGGCGTGGATCTGTCGATCGGAGAGATCGCGGACCGTCTCGGGGTCGCGCCGGGCACGATCAAGGCGACTCTGCACCAGGCACGGTCCCTGCTCGCCGACCGACTCGATGCACCGACGAAGGGAGAAGGCGATGACTGACCCCGCCGACAATGCCGAAAGGCACGGCCGTGATTTTTTCGTCGAGACGATCGATGAAGTGCGCGGGCAGGTGCCGGCGATCGATCCGGACACACTTGTCCATCGGGTCCGTGGGCGGATGGGCGTCCGCGCCAGGCGACGTCGCCGCACCGTCCGCCTCGTCGTCGGCTCGGGTGCCGCCGCCGCGGTGCTCGTCACGCTCGTCGCCATCTCGCTCAGATCCGGCGATTCCACCAGCACCGCACGATTGGCCATGCGCGACATCCCACGGCCAGGCGAAGCCACTTCGTCCGCAGCATTCACTGCCGATGCCGAACCCGGCAAGGTATCGGTCGACCCATCGTCCGGCCTCAGTGACGGATCGATCGTGCAGGTCACCGCTTACGGGTTCGATCCGGGAACGCCTGTGGAGTTCTTCCAGTGCCTGTCTGCGACGGATCTTCCGGGTCTCGGACCATCGCCGGTGCCCGGGACGTCTCCAACGCGCTGGATCTGTCAGGGCCGACTCGGGGCGAACGGGGCTCTCGCGAAGGTGAGCACGCATGCGGTGCAACTCCGGGATTCCAATGGTCCAGTGTCGGCACCAGACCGTCATCTGACGCGGTCCACCACGCCCTTCACGGTTGCCGAAGCGGGTGATCCACTCGTGAGTATCGCCTTGGACGGAACGATTTCGGTGCAACGCTGGGTACTCGGTGCTGACATCGCCATTCCCCGCTGTGGCCCGACACCACCCGACCCGTACCGCGGTCCGACGCCGACCCCACCAGAACAGCCGACTCACATTCGCCCGTGCGTGATCGTCGGCGTCGGCGCGTTCGACGGCGAACTTCGGGCATTCGCGAGTGAGCCGCTCGTCTTTGCGTCGGCGCGGTCCGGGTGATGCCGCGAACCAATCATCGGATTCTTCCCGACTCCACTACGCTTGCCGACACGGAGGGCCGGGTGGAACCTCCAGCCGGCCCAGAGACCCCCAACGACGGAGGCCCCATGTCCCGACTGAAGCAATCTGCCATGATCCCCCTGTTGGTCGCCTCGCTGCTGTTCGTCGGAGCGTGCAGTTCAGGCGACGACAGCGCTTCATCGGATGACACGACGAGCACCATCGCCTTCACCAAGGCTCCCGATGACGGCGCCGAGGGCACGAGTGACTCAGATGACTCCGATGCTGATGCCGATGCCACCACGACGTCGGCCGCTGCGGACGAACCGGTCGAGTTGTCGGGTTCGTACTGCGACATGGCCAAACAGGCTGAGGACGACACCTACTCCCTCGACATGGATGCGACCGACCCCGACAAGGCACTGACCGACATGAAGAAGGGCTTCGGCGAGAGCCTTGACAACGGCAAGGCGCTGCGGAGCGCGGCGCCCGCGGCCATCGCCGATGACATCGACGCGGTGCTGGACGCGCTCGAGACGGCCAACCCGAAGATCCAGGGGGCAACGAGCATGGACGAGGCGATGACCGCGTTCTCCGGAGTCATGGATCCCGAGTTCATCGAACACGCGAACAAGATCAGCGCGTATGACGAGGCCGAGTGCGGCATCGACGCGGGCACGCTGATGACACCTTCGGACGACTAACCGACGGGCACCGATGGGTCAGCTGATTCACTGTCCCACCTCGTCGTTACGCTGCGGAATGAGGTCGATCTCATCTCCGAGGACGTGACGACATCATGCGACGACACCACGAGCACACTCCCATTGATTGGTCGCCCGGGCATCTGATCGATCGGCGTGTCCGCGGGCACGGGCCGAACGATGCAGCCATCGGCCTGCGACTCGCTGCCCGCGGGCACCAACACGTCGACAAACCCTCGATCCGTGCCCGCGGGCACGCCACAGTGGCGAAGCCGGACCCTGCTGCCCACGGGCACGGTTCCCGGCCGATAGCCGCAACGCTCGTGCCCGCGGGCACGGATCGCGACGGTGCCATGCCGTTCGTGCCCGCGGGCACGAATCGTGCTGTCCCGATCCAACTCCTCGCGGGCAGGTCACCCGTGACCGACTCTGACGACAGACAGTTCCCCGTGCCCGCGGGCACGATTGCTTGGTCAGCGGGGTAGATTCGGCTTCGCTGAGCCCGAGCATGAGCCAAAATCCGCTGCAGTAGCGAGCGGTGAACGAGGAGCGTCATCCGGATGGACCGACCGGACGAGCCGACACCGACGCCGATTCCGACGACGGACCCCGCCGTGACTCCGGGTCGCGGCCTGAATGCACTCGCAGGACTCGGGGCCGCGGCCGCCGGGGTCGGAGTCGCCGAGTTCGTCGCCGGCGTCTCCGACTCGGCACCCTCACTGGTGATCGGGGTGGGCGATACGGTCATCGACGTCGTCCCCGGGTGGCTGTCCCGTGCCGCGATCGAGGTGTTCGGCCACAACGACAAGACCGCCCTCATCGTCGGCACGCTGATCGTCGCCGCGGTGATCGGCGCCGGACTCGGCATCGTCGCCCGCCGCCGGTTCATACCCGCTGCGTCCGGCTACGTGGCCTTCGCCGTCATCGGCGTGGCCGCCACGATCTCCCAACCGGGCACCTCCGCCGTCGGAGCAATGATCATCGGGACGATCGGAGCCGTCGTCAGTGTCGGTGTCCTGTGGTATCTGTTCGGATCGACGACCAACCGCGGCGCCGATGCACCGACGAGCGCGGCCGACCCCGAGCTTGCCGGGGCGACGAGGCGAGCGTTCCTGATCTCTGCCGGTGGTGCGTTCGTCGTCGGCGCGCTCGCAGGCCTGGGTGGATGGGTCCTCTCGGGAC
>DASSYG010000151.1:0-2784 GCA_035703405.1 Acidimicrobiales bacterium
CTCACCACCGTCGGCGCGCAGGCCGAGCAGTTCGAGTCCCGACCCCATCTCGCGGGCCCGGGGATGCTCCGCGTAGCGTCCCCGGTGCTGTGCGTGAGCTGCACGGAGGCTCTCGGGAAGCAGTTCGTCGATGCCCAGACCCACCAGGGTCGCGTCGTCGTAACCGAACAGTTGCCGAGCGCGGTGGTTCCCCAGCACGATGCGGCCGTCCGAAGCGGTCACGATGATCGCGTCGGGGGTCGCATCGACCACGACCCGGTTGAGTTCAGCCGTTGCCTGCGCCCCGAGTGTGGAGTGCTCCGCCGCCGAACCCGAGATGGTCATCCTCTCGAGAGTATCCAGCGCCGCCGCGCTCCCAACCGGCGGCACACGCGCCGGCCGGCGCGGATCAGCTCGAGAGCCGATCCGCCCACGCGCTCCGGTCCGCAATGGCCCCGGCGTAGCGCGCCTTGCGCTTGGCGACCCGCCCCACGGGCTCGGAGTGGTCGACGTGGTTGGTCGAGTACTGCGCCTGGATCCCCTCGCGCAACATGATCAGCGCTTCCGAGCGCAATTGGGACACCCGGGATTCGGTCACACCCAGTTCGTCGGCCAGGGCCTGCGACTTGGACCCGTGCAGGAAGTAGCCCGTGATCACGGTCCGGTGGCGCTCGGGAAGCAACTCGACCGCATCGCGCATGTACGCGAGCAACTCGCGGTGCTCGAGCTCGGCGGACGGTTCGACCGAAGCGTCGTCGCGGAGCATTTCGACGAGGGTGAGTTCCTCGTCCGCCTCGTTGACCTCGTATTCGAGCGCGAGGACCACCGAACGGAACAATCGGTCGCGAAGCCGATGCAACTCGTCGGGGGTGATGCCGAGCGCCTGGGCGATCTCGTCGTTGGTGGGACTCCGGCCCAATTCGGACGCCAGTCGCTGTTCGATCCCCTCGAGACGTCGCGCGTTGTTGCGCACCGACCGTGGTGCCCAGTCCGCCGCGCGGACCGCGTCGAGAATGGCTCCCCTGATGCGACGGGCCGCGAATCGGTCGAAGGGGACTCCCCGGTCGGGGTCGAAGCGTCGAGCGGCCTCGACGAGACCGAGCGAACCGGCGGTGGCAAGTTCCTCTCGGTCGACGTGACGAGGAAAGTGCACCGCTACCTGGAACACCACGTGGCGTACCAGGGGAAGGTGGCCCTCGATCAGTTCCCTACGTTGTGCGTCGCTGATGGTGCCCATCGACAATCCCTCTCTAGGAGTCGACCTCTAGTCTCGGCATCCGACCCCGAGTACTTGAACCCCTTGCCTGCGCCATGGATGCGTCGGGGGCGCAGGAAGCCTCTATCGAATACTCCAGGGGCGTCCGCGTGACAAGCAAGAGATCACCTGTCGACCATTGAAAGTGCATGACACCCACCGAGATCATGTGCCGATCGTTACCTGTCCGTCATGCAATTTCGGGTGACGACACAGCACTCAACTCGACTGCGACGCGCCCTCGAACACCGCGGCCCGGATGCCACGACGGGCCAATTCGGTCAGAAATTCCAACGCGTCGACCTGGGTCGCCACACCCCCCACGCCTGGGCCGTTGACCCGGCCGTCAGCCGCCCAGACGGTGGCCAATGCCGCCACGGCCGCGCCCGCGACCGCCGGTCGATCCATCGCCCCGAGCACCGCGGTGTCGGTGGCCCCGTCCCGTCGACCCCGGATCTCGACCCGCAACGCGCCGACGGCACCCTCGGGATGCGGCGGTCGCAGCATCGGTAGCCGCGCCAACATCCGGTCACGCCGCGTTCCCGCCATTCTGGCGGTGATGCGCCTCACCCCGTCGAGCGCCGGCTGCAACAACAACGGTTCGCACTGGTCGCCCCGGTAGCAGTCGGCCGCACCGACCGGGTCGGGGAACCAGCAGAGTTCACGCCCCGAACCCGACGGTCGCTGCATCCATGCGCCGTCGTGCCACTCCAGGGCGCTGCCCGCGAAGTTCCGGTGGTGCTGATGAGCACACGCCGGTCCTCCTGTTCCGAGCCACGCCACGTGCACCTCGTCGACCGCGTCGAACCAGGTGGCCCCGTGGCGGACCAGCGCGCAGCTCAGACCCGGAGAGAACGCCGCTCCCACGACCGAGGCAACGTCGGACCGGGCGGCTTCTTCGCCCAGGTCGAGCAGTTCCTGCACGGTCGTGCGCGCATCGGCGGTCGAGACGAAGGGCCGCCTCAGCGCGATGAGCCGCCGGGCCTGATCGACGTGGGCCGAGGCCGGGCCGGCGAGCAGCGCCGCGTCGCAATCAGCCACGCCGACCGGCAGGCCGTCATCCGCCGACCATTCTGCATTCGTCGCGATCGGTCCCAACACCTCTGCGACTGCCCCACGTTTGTGAACGTCGGGTTCACCGAGCACGATCTCGGTCACCCCAGGTGTCGACGCCAATTGGCGCGCCGCTCGAGCTCCGAGCGCACCCAGTCCGACGACGGCGACGCGCATCAGCGGAGCTCGGGGCCCGAGAGCTCCCGCCAACCGCCGGCGCGGGGTGGAACGCCACCGGAGCCGCGCAGGCGGAGCACGGCCGCCACGATCGCCGCCGCGCCGATCGCCACGAGCGCCCGCCGGACCAACGTCATGATCGCGAACCGGGAGTTGTTCATGAGGGGCGGGCCATGGCAGATCGCCTGTCGGAGAAGGAACTGGGGACGTCGACTCCGTTTGCCGGCGGCTCGAGCGGTGCCGGCTGTGCGGATCTCGCTGTCGTGGGGCTAGCAGGAGTCGAACCTGCGACCTCACCCTTATCAGGGGTGCGCTCTAAC
>DASSYG010000304.1:0-4071 GCA_035703405.1 Acidimicrobiales bacterium
CGGGGAGGGAGTGGAGCATCGGGACCGATTACTCCGGATTGGTCAAGGCGAAGGACCAGACGGCTTTCGCCATCGGGTTGCCCCAGGCGCACGCACCCGGGGCGCAGTGGGCCTACAACAACTCGGGGGTACAGACCCTCGAGGCGGTGCTGTCCGCGGCGACGGGCATGTCGGTCGCCGAGTTCGCACAGCAACGGCTGTTCGAGCCGCTCGGCATGGCCCACACCCACATGAGCCTCGACGGTGCGGGCAACACCGTGCTCTATCAGGGGACGCAGTCGACGTGTGAGGACCTGGCCCGTTTCGGGCTGCTCCTTTTGCACGGTGGACGCTGGGGCGACGAGCAGATCGTCTCGGCGGACTATGTGACCGAGGCGACGAGCCGTTCGTCCACGAAGTTGAACGTGGGCTACGGCTTCCTGTTCTGGCTGAACCACCGGGGACCCATCGGCAACCCGCTCGTGGCGACCGATCTGTCGGCACTGTCGGATCCGGCGACCAAGGTCGGTCAACTCGCGCCTGGCGCGCCGCGTGATCTGTTCTGGGCGATCGGGCTCGGGAATCAGATCGTCCAGGTCGATCCCGGTTCTGGAACGGTGGTCGTCCGACTCGGCGCCGGCGGGGTCCGCCCGAAGCCGCCGACGTTCGGACCCGTCGAGGCGTCGAAAGTCGTGACCGAAGCGGTGGTGCGCTGAAGCGCGACCACAGGGGTGACATTTCGCGTGAGTCCCACGTCACGCGCCTATGCGTCGAACTCCGATCAGTCGCCGCGACGGGTCGCGAGGATCTCACCGTGGGGACGGGCGCCGGCATCGTGGCGCGACCCGGAGTGGGTCACGTCGAACCCGGCTGCTTCGACTCGCGCCGCGAGCAAATCGACGGGCCAGAAGTAGCCCGGTGTCACCGCATGGTCGAACGCTTCGAGCCGGGGGCCGGTGAAGAAGCCCAACGCCAACCCTCCGCCGGGAGTGGTGGCGCGAGCGAACGCGGCCAGTGGTGGGTCGATCTCGTCGGGATCGGAGTGGATGAGTGAGTACCACGCGAGCACGCCACCGACCGAGGCGTCGTCGAAACCGAGTGCTTCGGCCCGACCGATGCGGTAACGCGCCGTCGGGTACGTAGCTCGGGCGTGGTCGACGAAGCCGGGAACCGGGTCGAGGCCTTCGACGTCGATGCCGTGGTCGGTCAGGAGGTGCGTCCACTGGCCCGGACCGCAGCCGACGTCGAGGACGAGTCCGGACACGCCTCTTGCCCAGGTGAGTACCAGGTCGCGAGCGGACTCGGCAGTGTGGTCGATGCGACCGCACACCTCGACGTACTCGTCGAGTCGCAGGCCGTAGGCATCCCGGACGACCTCGACGCGCACGGGCGGGAGACTACGTGCTCCGCGCCGCGTCCGGGCAAGAGGCACGTCGTTGCACACTTGACGCCGCCGACGGTGGGTGCGGCGTGCAAAGACTCGCCCGTACCCACGCAGCAACTGGACGCGATGCCCGTGGGCCACCGATCGTGTGCACGGCTTGGCGACAAACGCGTGGGCCGCCGCGAGCAGGTTGGTCAGCCGCGATGATCGACGACCCGCGCTGCCGCGAGTCGGTAGAGGAGGTCGCCCGTGCGGGCTTCTTCGACGAGGGCGGTGTTGGCGAGTTTGATCACGTGGGCGTCGGAGCTGCGGGCTGCCTGTTCGGCGATCTCGGTGCGGCTCGGCAGATCGCGATGGCGAAGTTCGTCGAGTTCGGCGTCGTCGAGGATCGCCGGTGCGCCGGCCGCGGCGTAGGCGACGGTCATGATCGGCACGGCACCGGCGATGAGCGCGGCGGCGAGCGACGGGGCCAGGTGCGCAACCACCGTCCGCAATGCTCGTGCACCGGTCACCATGTGCAGGGTGATGAAGTCATCTGCGGTGATGTGAGCGGCGATCACGAACGCCGCAAGCTCGTCGAGGGTGGACGCATCGATGCGCACGTCGGCGACGGCGGCCTGAACCTCTGGCCGAGAGGCGACCTCGGTGAGATCGAAGGTCCGATCCCAGTCGCCGTCGGCCTGAGCCGCGACTCCATCCGCGACCGCTCGCAGGCGACGGGTGCCGCTCGTGGGAACGTCGATGCTCAGATCCAGCAGGTGCTCCTCCCAGTCCAACAAGGCGGCCGCGACCTGGCCGTCATGCTCTGCGTCGAGTCCGTAGCCGAGCCGGATCAGCGGGTGGAACAGTCGGGTGCCCGGGCCCCGTGAGAGGGGAGGGATGCATCGGGCGAGCGTCGCGTCGATGCCGTCCCGTTCGATCTCGGCGATCCGCTCATCGAGCGCGGCGCGATCGGCCCGGGGTTCCGAGGCGCCCTGCGCGTACGCGTCGAACGTCACCTCGAGGGCGGCGGTCGGCGCGCCGAGCTGATCGAGCGCGACGAGCGCCATCGGGAGGTGATTGCTGTAGCGACCGTTGAAGGTCGCCGAGAACGCAAGCTCCTCGTCGAGGAGCCGGGCGAGCGTCGACTCGGTCGACAATGTGGTCGTGGTGGAGGTCATGCGATCACCGTAAGAGTTCAAGTGCACTTGAAGTCAAGGGATTCTTCGCTAGCGTCGATGGCGTGGACGCCGAGTTGAGCATCGGGGCCGTCGCCGAACGGTCCGGGGTGGCGAGTTCGGCGCTGCGCTTCTACGAGGACCGAGGGCTCATCCACTCCCACCGCAACTCGAGTGGTCATCGTCGCTACCGACGGTCGGTCCTGCGGCGGGTGGCGTTCATCCGCTTCGCCCAGCAGATGGGCCTGACCCTCGCGGAGATCCGTGGCCTCGTCGACGAACTCCCCGACAACCGGGTGCCCGACGCGGACGACTGGGCACGGGTCTCTGCGGCCTGGACGCCGCTCCTCGACGCCCACATCGAACGGCTCCAACGCCTACGCGACCGACTGACGGGGTGCATCGGCTGTGGGTGTCTGTCGATGAAGCGTTGCGGCGTGCTGAACCCCGGCGACGCACTCGCTCATGCGGGCCCCGGCCCCCGCCTCGTCATCGACGGCTGACCACCTCGGCGGATCGGCCCACTGGCCCCCAGTACGCTTGGGCTATGTCGACCGCCGCCGATACGACCGATGAGGCGGCACGCGTGCAGGCCGAAGTCTTCGCTCGGATGAACCCGGAGGACCGGCTCTTGCGCGCCTTTTACATGTCCGACCTGATGGTTCGCATCGCGGAAGAGGGGGTCCGGTCCCGTCACCCTGACTATGAGGACCCCGACGTTCGAGTTGCGGTGATCCGTCAACGCCTCGGCGACGAGCTGTTCACCGCAGCATTCCCCGAATCACCGTTGCTCGACGTCTGATTCGACGCAATGAGCTCGGAGCCACTCGAGTCGCTCGCGACGATCATCGAGGCACTCGACGAGGCCGGCGTGCCTCATATGCTGGCCGGCTCCTTCGCGAGCTCGCACCATGGTGTTCCCCGGAGTACCGCCGACATCGACCTGGTCGTCGAAGTCGGCGACGCGACGTTCGACCGGCTGCTCGACACTCTCGACACGGGCCGCTTCTACGTGCCGGTCGACACCGCACGCCGCGAGCGACGGTTGGGCGGGCAGTTCAATCTGATCGACCTGCGAACAGGATGGAAGATCGATCTGATCTTCCGCCGCGATCGTCCGTTCAGCCGTGTGGAGTTCGAGCGACGGCACCCGGCGACGGTAGCCGGGGTTCAGACGTACCTGGCAAGCGCCGAAGACACGATCCTCGCAAAACTCGAATGGGGAGCGGCTTCAGGATCCGAACGTCAATGGCGCGACGTCGTCGAGATCCTGCGAGCACGCGCCGGCGACCTGGACGACACGTACCTCGATCACTGGGCACCCGAACTCGGCGTCGAAGCCGAATTGGCCCGGGTTCGGGACGCTGTCGCCACCACTTGACGGCGTGACGCGTTGCGGCACCGACCGGAAAGGCCGCATCGAGATAGCGGCCACAGGGCCCATCGCCGTCGGCTGATCGCCCGATCGTTACGTCGGAATTCGGTCGCACCCCCGAGCGGCAGGCCACACGTTCGTGAGCGCAGTGCAGCCAGAGCCGCGTGTGCATTGTG
>DASSYG010000372.1:0-4111 GCA_035703405.1 Acidimicrobiales bacterium
TTCGGCGAGATCGAGCAGGTGGTAGGGCACCTCGGCGCGCAGCGCCGACGTGGGCTTCGCGGTGCCGATGTCCATGCCCGTGTACACCTGCATCGAATCGACGGTGACGATCTCGACGTCACCGAGGGTGCGGGCCACCTCATGCGCGATGGCGGACTTGTCGGTCGCGGTCGGCCCGACGATGCCCAACCGAGTCGGGGCGCCGCTCAGAACAGCTCCTCCAGGGCCACGTAGGTCTCGATGCGCAACAGGTCGGGCTCCGCCAGCCCGTAGGTCGAGAAGAAGTCCGGCAGAACCTCACCCGACAGGTTCCGTGCCAGCGAACGTGCGGTGATCGCCAGGTCCTGGTGGCGGTCTCCGACCCCGGCGAACGCCCAGTCGACCGCCCCGACCGTGGTGGAATACGCCGGGTCGAACACGACGTTCGACACACACAGGTCACCGTGCAACAGGACCCGGTCCTCGGGCGCCGGCGGGTTCGTCGCATCGGCCATCTGCCGGACCCGATCCAACAGTTCGCCCGGCGTGTAGTGGTCATAGGGGTCGTCCAGCCGTGAGGTGTCGACCAGTCCGGCATCGATGCGCGCTGCAGCTTCCGCGATTCTGCTGTCGAGTCCCGCGTCGAATGGGCAGTCGTCGAGGTCGATGCGACGGGACGCTTCGTGGAGCGAGGCCAAAGCCCGGGCGAAGCTCTCCACCGCGATCTCCGGTGAGCGCATCAGGCGAGGGTCGACGGTTCCCTCCAGCCACGTCGTGACCAGGATCGGGTCGGGGTCGTCGAACTCGGGAACGGACACGGCGCCCGGGAGTCCGAGGCCCCGCCCGGCAAGGTGCTCGGTGACCCAGACCAGGCGCTTCGCTTCGGCGTGGATGAGCGCCACTGCCTCGTCCCGTGTCCCACCGCCAGTGCCGGCGGGATCGGCAACCAAGGCGGTTGCCGGCGTCTTGACGGCGAGGTCGGCCCGGTCGTCGGCGAAGGTGGCCCGCCAGACCCGTGAGCGTCGACCGCTCGTCACCGGTACGAAGCGGGCCCCGGCGAGTACCTCGGTGGCCGGCCCGTGCAGGTCGGGACCGGCGGTCGGCTTCACGACGCCGCGACAGGAATGCGGGTGCGGTGCCGGGCCGGTTCGAGCACTTCGATGAATTCGCCTCGCAGGAAGTGCGGCGCCGCACTGGTCACCCGGGTCGAGACGTAGGTGCCCGCCCGCAGCGGTTCGGGTGCTGTGAAATGCACGAGCTTGTTCTGGCGGGTCCGGCCGGAGGTGACCGACGCGTCCCGCTTGGAGGGACCTTCGACCATGACCTGTTCAACCCGACCGACGCGGGCTTCGTGTTTGGCGAGTCCGGAACGTTCCACCACGACCCGCAGGCGCTCGAACCGATCGGCGATGACGTCGGCGGGAACGAGCGGGAGGTTCTTCTCGGTGGCTTCGGTGCCCGGTCGCGGCGAGTAGATGAACGTGTAGGCGCTGTCGTACTCGGCGGCTGCGGCGACTTCCAGAGTCGCTGAGAAGTCGTCATCGGTCTCACCGGGGAACCCCACGATGATGTCGGTGGTGACCGCGAGGTCGTCGATCTCGGCTCGCGCCGCGGCGAGCTTCTCGAGGTAGCGCTCGCCGGTGTAGCCACGGTGCATCGCCGCCAGCACGCGGTCGCTGCCGGCTTGGAGGGGCAGGTGCAGGTGTTCACATACCGCCGGGACCTCGGCCATCGCGGCGATCGTTTCGGGGCGCAGATCCTTGGGGTGTGGACTGGTGTAGCGAACCCGCTGGATGCCGTCGAGCTCACCCACCGCGCGCAGCAGGTCGGCGAACAGGGGGCGCACCCGCACCTGCTCTCCCGCCTTTCGGCGGGCCAGGGTGAGGTCACGGCCGTAGGAGTTCACGTTCTGGCCGAGCAGGGTCACTTCGCTCACTCCCTCGGCCGCGACCCGGGCGACTTCCTCGACGATTCGTTCGAAAGGTCGGCTGATCTCGGGTCCGCGCACGGCCGGGACGATGCAGAACGCACAGTTGTTGTCACAACCGATCTGGATCGTGATCCAGGCCGAGTGCCCGGTGGTGCGCCGGGCGGGCAGCGCAGACGGGAACAGCTCGTGATCATCGGCGACGGTGGCCTCGAGGATCTCGGTGATCGGACCCTGCTCATCCGAGTGGTGGAGCAGATCGACCGCTCGGTGCACGTTGTGGGTACCCATCACCACGTCCACATAGGGGGCGCGTTCCCGGATCGTGTCCCGGTCCTTCTGGGCGAGGCACCCGGCGACGATGATCCGCTTGTCGGGGTCGTCGTCTTTGAGGGGCTTGAGATGCCCGAGGGTGCCGTACAACTTGTTGTCGGCGTTCTCACGCACACAACAGGTGTTGAGCACGATGACATCCGCGGTGTCTTCGTCGTCGGTCAGGACCAGACCGTCCGCTTCGAGCAGCCCGGCGATGCGCTCGGAGTCGTGTTCGTTCATCTGACAACCGAACGTCCGGATGGCGTAGGTACGCGGCACGGACGAACTCAGATCAGACATGAGGGCCATTGTCCCACCCGTCACCAGAAAGCGACAATGCGGCCCGGGCAGGTACCGGCCGTGCCCGCGGGCAGCAGGTCTGAACCCTGCTGTGCCCGCGGGCAGCGACCCCGAAATCGACCGATCGGCCCGATCAGTCCTCCAGGGAGATGGGCTCCTCGTCGGCCTCGCTCATGACGTCATCGGGATCGACGTCGCCGAGACCCACCGCTTTGCGGATCCTCTCGGACACCTCGACCATGATCTCGGGGTTTTCGGCCAGGAAGTCCTTGGCCTTCTCCCGGCCCTGGCCGAGTTGCTCGCCCTCGTAGGTGTACCAGGCACCCGACTTGCGGATGATCTCCTCGTCCACGCCGATGTCGAGCACCGAACCCTCCCGGCTGATACCCCGGCCGTACATGATGTCGAACTCGGCCTGGCGGAACGGCGGGGCGACCTTGTTCTTGACGACCTTGACGCGGGTGCGGTTGCCGACCACCTCGACGCCGTCCTTGATCGCCTCGATCCGGCGGATGTCGATCCGCACCGACGAGTAGAACTTCAGCGCCCGGCCCCCCGGCGTGGTCTCAGGTGAGTTGTGCACCATGACCCCGTCGACGAAGTAGTTGTGGTTGCCCTCGACCTCGATGTCGAACCGGTGCGACTGGCGTCCCGCGGGCACCACCCGGATCTCGGTGATCGGCAACGGCGCCAGCGCCCGGTGGGCCTCGACGAACTCCGGTTCGACGGTAAAGCGGCCCTGGAACGCCGGCAGGAGCTTGTAGGCCATGCTCGGGTGCACGTACGGGGCGATCAGCTCGTGCAGCTTGGCGGTGGCCTCCTTCGGGAAAGACAACACCGCCATCTGGCGCTTGCCCCGAAGGTGCAGGGTGGCGTCGATCCCCCACGTGTCGGCGAGGTGGTCGCGCAACCGCTCCCGGCTGGCCGGCGAGAACGCCTGCACGCAGATCTCGGCACGCCCCGAACCTCCGGCAGTGCGTTCCTGGTGGCCTTCGGTCCGCAGCGTGAACGCGCCGTCGTCGCAGTACCAGGTCGCCAACGACAGCGGCGTCAGGGCCTTGAGGTAGTCGTAGCTGAGCACCTTGAAGCCACCGACGTAGGTGGCCCGGCGAAGCTCTGCCAGCTCGGGCAACGGGGACAGGTCGTGGAAGACCGCACCTTTGGCGTTGGTCGAGCGGCTGGTGCCGATGTTCGCGAACAGCGACGCCTTCCAATCGGCGTACTCCTCCTGAGCGGCTCCGTGTCCCCACCGGAAGCGGGCCGCGTGCCCGCTCCGGCTCGGCGACAGGGCGCCGTCGCCCATCAACCCACCGAGCAGCACCTCCCACTGGAAGTTCGAGAGCCGGTGGGTCACCGACTGCATCACGTTGTCGCCGACGAGCAGTTCACCGGCGGGACGCCATCCGCCCGGCGTGCAGATCAGGTGGTTCGGCGTGCAGGCGAACTGGGAACGGCCGTTGCCCGAGGGCTTCGCGATCTCGAAACGCAGGAACTCCTCGGTCTTCCCGTTGTCGAACCAGTTCACGACCTTGCGGGGCACCACCTCGTCACGCACCGGGTCATAGGAGAGCACCTCGACCGGCAGCTTCT
>DASSYG010000199.1:0-19413 GCA_035703405.1 Acidimicrobiales bacterium
CGGGTCGGTGCCCAACACCTGCTGGAAGGCGGCGACGTCGCCCTTCATCTGGCCATAGGCGGCGGCGGTCGCGGTGTTGTCGCCGCTGCCGTACTTGTTGTCCTTGACCTCGAGGTTCACCTTGTACTTGCCGTCGATACCACCCTCGGCGTTCAACTGGTCATAAAACGCCTTGTTCCCGGCGGTCAGCGGGTCGCTGATCAGCTTCGCGGTGGTGCTGGTCGGCGTCAGTACGCCGAGGGTGATGGTCTTTTTGGCCGGGTCAAAACCGGGTGCGGCCGCCAATTCGCCGGTTTTGCCGTTCGTGGTGCCGTTGGACGTGTCGTCTGACGACGAATCGCTACTGCGACCGCAGGCGGCGAGTGAGACGGTGAGCGCGAGCGCAAGACCGCCGGCAAGCACTTTGCGGCGCACCGGCGCAGTTCGAGGATTGCTTTGGGACATCGTGGCTACTCCTTCATTGGATGGACGGTTCTTGAGATGGATGATCATGGGCGTGACGGCCACGCCGTGATCCTGACCTTGAGGCGTCGCCACAGCGCGGCGATGCCTTGAGGTTCGAACAACAGGAACACGACGATCAACACACCGAAGAGCAGGTTGTTGAACGACGTGAGCGTGATGGCCTTGTCGTCACCGACGAAAGGCAACAGGTCGGGTTGGGTCGCCAACGCCTGCGGCAGCCCCTGGACGATCAGGGCGCCGACGATCGACCCCCAGACCGATCCCATCCCACCGGCGATGATGATGGCGACGAAGGTGATCGACAACACGAACCCCTGGATACCACTGATCGACGACACCGAGATGTTGCGTTGGACGACACCCAGGTACATCGCGCCACCAACGGCGGCGAAGGCCGACGATACCGCAAATGCTCCGAGCTTGTAGCGGAACATCGACACGCCGATCACCTCGGCGGCGAGGTCGCGGTCGCGGACCGCCTGCATGGCCCGACCGGCGCGGCTGCGCACCAGGTTGCGGGCCAGCAGGGCCGCGAGCGCGACCAGGATCCAGGTCAGCCAGAACACGCCTTGCCAACGCGACTCGAACCCGATCGACCCGAGATCGGCGAAATCGATCGGGCCGATGCTGATCGGAACCTCGACCGACAGGTTGCCACCGCCCCCGGTGATGTTCGTCCACTTGTTGAACAGGTATTCGGAGAGGAACAACAGCGCGATCGTGACGATCGCCAGGTAGTTGCCCTGGAGCCGCAACGCGAACGGTCCGATCAACGCTCCGATCGCCGCGCCGATCGCGGCAGCCGCGAGGATCCACACGACGAAGGGCAGACCGGCCTTGTCGCCGATGTTGGCCGCGACGTAGCCGCCGACGGCCAGGAAGAACGCATGACCCAGTGAAACCTGGCCCGTGTAGCCGCTCAATATGTTGAGACCGATCGCCGCGATGGCGAAACAGCCGCACACGCTGAGCACCTGGAGCCAGTCGTCGGTCAACTGGAACGGTGCGGCGACGACCACGAGGGCCAACACGATCAGGCCGAGACGGGACCACCGCGACGGGAACGCCTTGAGCTGCGAGCCGGCCCGGGTACCGAGCCCGCGGGCACGGGAGCGGCTCGACAAACGGGTACCGCGGTCGGGCGCGGTGGCGAGCGTGGTCATATTCGCCGCACCTCCTTTGTCCCGAACAAACCATAAGGTCGCACGAGCAGCACCGCGATCATGATCACGAACGGGAACACCCCGGCGAAGGATTGACCGAGCCAGGGCATCCAGTCGCCGAAGTACCGGGCGGCGATGTTGTTGCCGATGCCGATGATCAAGCCACCCACGACCGCGCCACCCGGCGAGTCGAGCCCGCCCAGGATGATCGCCGGGAAGGCGATCAGAGCCGAGAGCTGCAGCGCCGGGGTCAGCGAGTTCGGCGCGGCTGCCGCCATGACCGCGGCAAGCGCAGCGACCGCACCGGCGATCGCCCACGACGCCTGGTAGACGGTGCGCGGGTTGATGCCCTGCGCGGCGGCGGCCTCGAAGTCGAGTGCTGTCGCTCGCATCGACAGCCCGATGCGCGAGTACCGGAAGAAGATGAAGAACGCCGTGACCAACACGGCCGCCAACGCGATCGTCCAGAGACCGTCGACCCGGATCGGCGCCCCCAGGATGTCGACCGTGTCGTTGCCCCAAGGCGAGGCGAGGTCGAGCTGGTCCAGACCCCAGATGTTGGCGGCGATCTCCTGGAGTACGAACAACAACCCGAGGGTGACCATCAATTGTGAGAACGGCGGTTTGCCGATCATGTGTCGCAACACCAGGAACTCGAGCAACATCCCGACCAGTGCTCCCACGAGTACTGCTGCGGGAACCGAGATCCAGAACGGCCAACCCCAGGTGACGTGCATGTTGTAGGCGACATACGCTCCGATGAGCATCAAGCCGCCCTGGGCGAAGTTGATGACGCCTGTCGATTTGTAGATGATCACGAAGCCGAGACCAACCAGGGCCCAGACGGCCCCGGCGCCGGCGCCGTTCAACACCATGTCGGCGAGTGCGCTCATGTTGCCCCTTCGAGATTTTCCTGCCGCGACTCTTCGGTCGCGGATTCGGTCCCATCGGTCAATCCCTTGGGACGTGCGAGATCATCGGCGAGCGTGATGCCCAAACCGGTCAATACCTTCGTCGTCGAGGGACCGATCGGGCCGAGCGAACGGGCCACGCGTACGCGGCTCAATCCCATCCGTCGGGTCAGCACGCGTCGGGCGAGTCCGGACGTGAGCCCGCCCTTGCCTTCCACCAGTCCTTTCATGGCGCCCTTGGCGAACGGTCCCGGTTCGGCAGCGATCATCAGGATCCGTCCCGCTACCGCATCCCACCATTCCGATGGCGCATGCAGCACTGTGGGCTGCACGGCCCGAAACTCCAACAGACCACTCGCCCCGCGGCTGCCCGAGTTGACCACCGCGCCAGAGACCGGGTGTGCGCCCAGCAACACGACCGCTTCGGACGGCCAAGTCGGGGGCAGGAACGCCAGGTATTCATCTGTTGGCTCGAGTCCGAGGTGCGCAGATCCGCCGGCTGCGACGAGTTCGTCGTGGGTGAGTGCGTGATCGCCGTCTTCGGGGGTGCGCAAGGCTTCGGATGCCCCGTCGAGGCCGTCGACTGCACGACGCAATTCGGCGAGCCGCAGTTCGTCATCTGCGGCGTCGGCTCCCAGCACGTCTGCCTGCCACGACCACCGGGGCTGGGTTCCCCCATGGATGTCGTCGATGGTGAGTACGTTCTCCGCCGGGCGACCCAACTGCTCGAGCCGGTCGACCGGTTCGGCGCCTTCGACGATCCACACGGCGGGTGACCGGTCGCTCACCGCCCTCAGCACCCCGTCGTCGGCCTGGGTGGTCACGGTGACCGCACTCGCTCCCAGCGCGTGGACCGCCCACACGCACAGTGCCCATTCGCTGCGCGACCCGCATGCCACGGCGACGACCGAACCGGCACCGACATCGGCCTGGCCGAGCAGACCGGCGACGCGGGCGACGGTGCGGGCGACGTCGGCCCAGCCATATTCGACCCACACGCCAGATTCGAGCACCCGCATGGCGACCGATCGCGGCGACGACTCGGCCCGCTCCAGCACGAGTGCCGGCGCACTTCGACGGGCCGAGCTCGATCCGGTCGGCGTGCTCATTCGCCGGCCTTGCCCAGGTAGGCGTCGATGACGCTCTGATTGCTCTGCACCTCGGCCGGTGAACCGAGCGCGAGCGGCTGACCGAAATCGATCGCGAGGACCCGGTCGGCGAGGTCCATGACCAGGTGCATGTCGTGCTCGACCAGGATCATCGCCAGGTCGAGTTCGCGTCGAATCTCGAGCAGGTAGCGGGCCATGTCCCGGGTCTCGTCGTGGTTCATCCCGGCGACGGGTTCGTCCAACAGCAACAGCCGGGGTTCCATCGCGAGTGCCCGACCGAGTTCGATCCGCTTCTGGATCCCATAGGGCAGCATCCCCACGGGCACCGACCCATACGGACCAAGTTCCAGCAGGTCGACGATGTCGGCGACTCGGGCACGATGCCGCAGTTCTTCGTTCTTGGCGCGTCCCCACCAGATCATGCCGGCGAGAAACCCGCTGTGCATCAAGTGGTGACGACCCAGCATCAGGTTGTCGACGAGGGTGAGGTTCGTGAAGAGCCCCAGGTTCTGGAACGTCCGGCCGATCCCCATCTGGGCGGTGCGCGCCGGCGGCGCGTCGGCCAGGTCGACGCCGTCGAAGATGATGTGGCCGGTCGTCGGTGTGTACACCGAGTTCAGGCAGTTGAAGATCGAGGTCTTACCGGCACCGTTGGGGCCGATGATGGCGAACAGTTCACCGTGGTGCACGTCGAAGGAGACGCCGTTCAACGCGGTGACGCCGCCGAAGCGGAGCACGATTTCGTCGACGGTCAACAGTGCCGAGTCGTCCACGGTCACAACCTCCAACTCTTCGCGGTCGGGTACGCCCCGACTTCGCGGAACGAGGTGCGCCCCTCCGATGACACACCGAGGTAGAACTCCTGGATCTCGGTGTCCTCACGGAGTTCCTGTGCCGGCCCGGAACGGACGATGTGGCCGGTTTCCACCACGTACGCGAAATCGGCGATGCCCAGCGCCATCATCGCATTCTGTTCTACGAGCAGGACCGAGGTGCCCCCGGCGTTGATGTCGGCGACGATCCGGCCGATCTGCTCCACGATCAACGGAGCGAGGCCGAGCGATGGTTCGTCCAACACCAACAAGCGGGGCTTGGCCATCAGGGCACGCCCGATCGCCACCATCTGCTGTTCGCCGCCGGAGAGGTAGCCGGCGGTGTCGCTGCGGCGATCTGCCAGGGGCGGGAACAATTCGAGGATCTCGTCGAAGGTGGTGGTGATGCCCTTGGTGTCGCGGCGGGTGATCGCGCCGGTCCGCAGGTTCTCCTCGACCGTCAACTCGGCGAAGATGCGCCGGCCCTCCATGACCTGAGCCAGTCCGGCCCGCACGATCGCGGCCGGTGGGCCGTCGGTGATGTCCTTGCCGTCGAGGTGCACCGAACCGGCCGTGATCCGCCCCCGGTGGATGCGCAACAGACCGGTGACTGCCCGCAACAGCGTGGTCTTGCCGGCTCCGTTGGCGCCGAGCAGGGCGACGACCTTGCCGGCGGGCACTTCGAGATCGACGCCGTCGAGTACCGAGATCGCATCGCCGTAGCCGGCGTCGAGTCCCGAGACGACCAACGACGCGCCGACTGTGGCGGGCACCGTCGCCGGCGCTCCGTCGGTGCGGTCATCGACCTCTTGGTCCCGTGTAGCCATGCTCACTCGTTCTCGGGGGAAGTTGGGCAGAGTGTAGGCCGCGCCGAAGGTAGATACGTGACAGTCGCCGCCCGACGTTGTCGGGCCGACAGCGGGAACTACTGCTCTTGCACCGGTGGACGGTAGAACACGGCGAGCTGCAGCGCCGCTCCGCCGAGGCCGATGATCAGCGCGATGCCGAGCCCGGTGACCCCGTTGAGTCGGAAGGCGATCCCCAGGGCATGGTCGAGCGAGTACCGGCCCGCTCCGACCGTGGCGACAGCGACCGCGGCCAGAGCGAAAACGAAGTTCAACTCGTAGCCGTCCTTGGCACTGAAGAACCCGTTCGGCCGGTGCACCGTCCAGCCGGCGACGAACATGACGGCGATCATGCCTGCCGCGGCGAACGGCGTGAGCAGGCCGAGCGCCATCAAGGTGCCGGCGCCCAATTCGGTGCTCGCCGCCATGAGCGCACAGAGCTTCCCCGTTCCCTTGCGCATGCCGATCGATTCGAACCACCGGGCCGTCCCGGGGATCTTCCCACCGCCGAAGAACTTGTTGTAGCCATGAGCGGCGAGCGCGAGGCCGATGCCCACACGGAGCACCAGGATCCCGAAGCTCGCAGCGGTGATGTCGTCGATCGAGAAGTGAGCCGGAACCGACTCGGCCAGCAGGAACACGGTTCCCGAGCGTAGTGAACCTGACGATCCGTCAGGAACCCACCGGACGATGCGGATGCATGGAGCAGGCGGGGCCGTAGGATCCAAGAGTGGGATTTCGACCCGAACCCAGCGAGCGGCGCCTGGCCCGTCTGGCAGAGGAGCTGTCCGAGGCAGGCCTCGACCTGGACGGTGCCGAGCCCTGGCACGCGATGGCCGCGATCGAACTCGACTACGCGCTCCGGCCGGCGGTGCACGAACGACTCGTGCCCACCTACGGCGCCCTGGTCAGGCCTTCGACTCCGCCCGCGACGTGGGGCACCGGAACCCAACTCGACATCGACCTGTGGCCCGTCGATCACGACCAGCTCGCCGTGACCCGTCGCTACGCGGACGGACGGGCGAGTTGGGTCGTGCGCGGCATCGACGGCGCAGACGCGCTGGCCGTGTTCGACCGTCCGGCAGGCTCCGAGCGCGACCTGGTGGTGCTGGCCGAATCCCTCGGCGGCGTGGTCATCCAACGCCACCCGACGGGACCGGTCCGTATCGTGGGCGACTTCGGCGTCTACCGCTGGGACGCATTGAACTGGCACCACGAACCGACCGTGGCCGGTTGGATCTGCGACATGGGAGCCTCCGGGTCGCCGGACGACCGGTCCGTGCTCGAGACCTTCCTCGAGTTCGCGGTCCATGACCTCGGTGCGCGTGGCATCGGTGCGACGTTGGTGTACCGCCCCGACGAGTCGCTCCGGTCCAGCTTCGATATCCGTCTGGCGCCGCCACCGCCGCTCCGCATCACCCACCTCGCCGATCTCGCCCCACTTCGCCACGTGCTCGCCCAGGTCGACGGGGCGGCACTGTTCTCACGCGACGGCACGCTGCAGCGCCTCGGCGTTCGCCTCGTCCCGACCCCCGAGGCCGAGACCGGCGTCGACGGGCTCCGCGGTACCCGTCACACCTCTGGACGGCGCTACAGCTACGACGATCCGGCCGCCACCGTGATCGTGGTGTCCGAGGACGGTCCCGTCACCGTGCTCCGTGCGGGCGAGGTGCTGGGAACGACGGCGACGACCCCCACGCCCCACTGACCCTGCCGACGGGACGATCGGCGGTCCAGAGGTGGCGGTAGGCTCCGCTCGGCTATGAGCGACGTGACTCCGACCGCAGATCTCCCCATCGACCGACAGGTCCGCTATGAGCTCACCGACAACGGTGTCGCCTGGATCACCCTGGATCGACCGGACGTCGCCAACGCGATCTCCCCGGACCAGCGCGACCGGGTCATCGAACTGCTCGACGACGCAGGTCGGCTGCTCGCGATCCGTTGCGTCGTGATCACCGCGACGGGCAAGGCCTTCTGTACCGGCGCCGACCTTCGGGCCAAACGCGCCCAGGACCCGCGGCCCGAGGGGGCGCCGGACCAACCGGTCGGTTTCGTGTCGCGGATGATCGCCACGGGCGCCCAGGCGATGATCGGTGCGGTACTCGACTGCCCGAAACCGGTGATCGCCGCGGTGAACGGCACCGCCGCCGGCATCGGCGCGCATCTCGCGTTCGCCTGTGACCTGGTCGTCGCCGCCGAGGATGCACGGTTCATCGAGGTGTTCGTGCGCCGCGCCTTGGTTCCCGACGGCGGCGGCGCGTACCTGCTCCCCCGGCTGATCGGGCTGCAACGGGCCAAGGAGCTGCTGTTCCTCGGCGACGACGTGTCCGCGGCCGCTGCTCGAGACCTCGGACTGGTGAACCGGGTGGTGGCCACTGACGAGGTCGCCGCCGAAGCCGGCGCGCTCGCCGATCGACTCGCCGGAGGGCCGACCCAGGCACTCGCCCTCACCAAGATGTTGTGCAACCGGTCGCTGGATTCGGACCGTGCCACCGCGTTCCACGAGGAGGCCTGGGCCCAGGAGGCCAACATGGGCACCTACGACGCCCAGGAGGGCGTGCGGTCGTTCATCGAACGGCGTAGCGCCGAGTACCGCGGTTGGTGAGCCCCGCCGGATCCGCGACGCGTCAGTCGAGCGGCGTGTCGCCGTTCAGGATCTCCGCCAGAACCGTGGCGGCGGAGATGTCGACGTCTTTGACCGCGGTGTAGAGCACCACGGGACGTGAGCGCAGTTTGGTGGCCAACTCGTCGAGGGCCGCCGCGGCAGGTTCATTGCCGAGTTCGGTGCGGTACTTCTCACGGAACCTCTCGAAGCGGTCCGGGTCGTGGCCGTACCATTTGCGCAGGTCCGGTGATGGCGTGACGTCTTTGGCCCAGTCGTCCAAGGAGAGGCTCTCCTTCTTCACGCCGCGTGGCCACAGCCGGTCGACGAGCACTTTGTAGCCGGTCTTCGGCGGCGAAGCATCGTCGTCGTAGACCCTGATGATCGATGCGGCATAGGACATGGCGGCGCCTCCCGGCGAGCTCGAGCGATCACCTTCGATGGTCGCGCCTGGGTCGCCGAGCCGCCAGCCCAACCCGCTCAGGTCGAGGCCGACGCTGCGGCGGGTTCACCGGGTGCGGGAGCGTCGAAATGCCGATGGATCTCGTTCGCGTAGCGCTTTCCCAACTCGTCGCCGTGCGATTCGAGCCAGTCGGTGATGCGGATCGTGCCCGTCGACGGTGCGTCCGAGTCGGCCAGCCCGGCCGCCATCGACCGGTATTCCTCGGGGGTGAGGACGCGATCGCGCAAGACGAAGCCGAGCATGCCGGACAGCGTCATGAGGACCGGAGCGGGCACGCCGATGATCGGCGACCGGCTGTGAACGGCATGGCGAACCGCTTCTACCAGTTCGCGGAAGGTGAGCCGATCGGGGCCGACCGCATCGAGGGTGACGGTGTCGCTACGCTCGCCCAGGTCCACGCACAAGCGGGCGAGATCCTCCACGTGGATGCCCCTCACCCGGTAGTCGCCGCGCCCACCAACGGCGAAGACAGGCAGGTGGCGCAGCAGCCAGGCGATGTTGTTGATCAGCACGCCGTCGCCGCCGAACAGGATCGCCGGCCTTACGATCGCGTGGCTGAGACCTTCTGCCTCGCCCAATTCGGCGAGCACCTGCTCGACCTGGGCTTTGCCGCGGAAGTACGGGTACGGCGAATCGAGGCTGGGATGGAGGATCGACACGTGGACGATCCGCTGGATGCCCGCATCCACCGCGGCTCGAAGCAGCGTCCGGCAGTTGCGAACCGCCTCATCGTGATCGACGTGACCGTGGCCGAAGCGGACCCAGTAGGTGTTGTAGAGGGTGTGCGCGCCCCGGAGCGCGTCGACGAGACCCGCTCGATCGTCAAAGCCCAATGGGTGAACCTCGATGGGTGTGTCCGCGGGGGCCCGGTGCGGGTGGCCGGTCAGGGTGCGCACGCGACGTCCTCTCGCGTCCAACTCGGCGGCGATGACCGAGCCCGAGTAGCTGAAGGCTCCGGTCACCACGTCGAGGTCGCTTGTCGAGTCGGTCATGGCATTCCTCCTGATCTGGCGCCGGTTTGGCCGCCACGAGCTAGTTTTGAGCATCTGCTCAATCTCCAGCATAGACACGTCTTGAGCATGTGCTCAAGTAATGTGCAGCCATGGCCCGACCCAAGCGCGACGTCTCCTCCTCGGCTGACGAGACCCGCGACCGCCTGCGTCGTGCCGCTCACAAAGTCGTGTGCGAAGCGGGGATCGCCGGCACCTCAGCCCGCGCTATCGCTTCCCGCGCCCAGGTGAATCAGGCGCTGATCTTCTACCACTTCGGTACCGTGAGCGAATTGCTCGCGGCAGCGTCCGACGCGGCCATCGCCTCGAGCATCGATCACTACCGCGCCGCGTTCGACGACGTCGATTCACTCGATGGACTGGTGAGTGTCGCCCGGTCGATGCAGGCACGGGAGCGGACCATCGGCAACGTCACCTATATGGCCCAGATGCTCTCAGGTTCCCAGAACGACCCGGTGCTCGCCCGCGCCGCACGCGCCGCGGTGGCGACGTGGTCGTCGGAGGTGCAACGCGTGCTCGACCGGGTGCTGGGCGACGGGCCGCTCACCGGACTCGTCGATGCCCGTGGGCTCGCTCATCTGGTCTCGGCGGGTTTCATCGGCATCGAGCTCTACGACGTCGCAGACCCCGAGGGTGCGTCGCGGGCCGTGGACACGCTCGAAGCGATCGGTCGGCTCGTCGACGTGTTGGACGAGCTCGGACCGGTCGCCCGCCGCGCCCTTGCGTCCAAGACGAAGCGATCCGCCAAAGCCGGACGACGCCAACGCAAGGCGGTCGGGTGACGACCTGGGTGGCACTGTTGGGTTCGGTCAACGTCGGCACCCGTCGGGTGAAAATGCCCCGTCTGATCGAGCTGTTCACCGAGGCCGGTGCGGTTCGACCTGAGACCTACGTCCAGAGCGGCAACGTGGTGTTCGAGCACGAATCCAACGATGCCGCCGTGCTGACCGCGGATCTGGAAGCGGCTCTCGGGGTCGGGTGTGGCTTCGACGTGGCGGTGTATCTGCGCACCGGCGCACAACTCGACGCGATCGTCACAGCCTGCCCGTTCGACGAGGACGACCCGAAGCGGTTGTCCGCGGTCTTCCTGGTCGCCGAGCCCGATGCCGTAGCCGTGGAGGCGGTCGCCGCGCTGGCGATGGGCGGCGAGGAGATGGCCGTGTCGGGTACCACCGCGTATCTGCACCTGCCCTTCGGCACCGGTCGATCCAAGCTCGCCGCAGGCGTTCGCAAGCTCGGCGCCGGAACGGCCCGCAACTGGCGGTCGGTCACGACGCTGCGCGACCTGGCGCTGGCCCGAGACTGACCCCGAGTCGAAAACCGTTGACCGGTATCGTCGGCGGCCACGCACCGCGACGACTTCGGCAACGACTTCGGCGATGACTTCGAAATTTGTAGCGATCTGCCGCTCACAGCGGCTATCCGCTCCAGATTTCGCCGGATCGGAGGATGGCGGCGGGCGTCAGCGGCCGGCCGAGACCAGATCGGTTCCGACGACCGCGCGGACGTCGGCTTCGTCGAAGGCCAGCGACCGCAACTCGGCGAGCACATCGAAGTCGACGGCACCGTTGGGTTGGCCTCGGCCGGTGAGGGAGACCTCGACGGTGCGCGAGCCGCCCGCGGGGAGGCGCAGCGAAAAGTCCGCATCGGTTGGCTCCGCTCCCAGCTTCTCGCTGCGGGCGGTACCGGCGGCACGCAGCCTGAGCCGGGCGCCCGTCGGGCTCGTCCAGCTGGTGCGTACGTCGATCGTGCGCGCCTCGTCCAACGGATTCGTGAAGGTGATCGCGGCGGTGGATCCGATCAGGCGATGCTGTGACCCCAACGGATCCAGGTTCGGGGAGACCTCACCGTCGAAGGACGCGACGACCCCGTGCAAGATGAGGTCGCCCGCGCGGCGCACCTCGGCCGCCGACGTCGTCTGGCCCAACCGGTGGCGGAGCGGACGCAGATCGAACCAGGCGAGCCGACCGTCGATGCTTGTCGCCACCGGCGGACCGGCGACGGCCGACAGCTCCGCGATCATCGCTGTACCACCGTCGGCGGCGTAGGCATGGCGGTCCAGATAGAGGGCGTCATAGCCGGCGGCGGCGATGCCCGCGACCCGAGCGGGTAGGGGCTGTTGGTTCCACCAGGTCTGCCAGTCGGCTTCGCGACCCCGGATCCCGCCGTAGCTCCACCGCAGATGGTCGTCGCCCACGATGTAGGGCAACGCAAGGTCGTAGTCGGCGAGGTCACCGATCGTGCCGTTCTCGGGGAACCCGGCCACTGGGAACTGGAAGACCATCGCATCCTCGGGCAGCACGTCGGCCATCTGGGCCACGAAGGCCCGGGTCGAGTGCAGTGAGGCCCGGGTCGATGCCGAGGCGGTCGTGGCGGTTGTGGGGATCTGGTCGAGGAGTCCGATCGCCAGCACTGTCACCGCGCCCGCCACCCCCAGGCGTCGGCGGTCGAGGTCCGGAATCCAGCGGTCGACCCACCAGCCGGCGGCGAGAAGTCCGCAGAGCGCGAGCGGAAGCGACACGCGCGCCCACCCGCGAAATTGGGTCGTTCCGAAGATCGCCACCACATAGCCGAACCCGCCCGCCGTGCCCAGGAGGAACAGGAAGCCCGAGATCGCCGCCAGTGCGAGCGGCAGCGAGAAGTCCTGGCGACCCGCGTGCTCACCGGTGGGCGGCACCGACCAGTCGCGGAGCCCGCGGGCCAACAACAGGACCCATCCGGCGATCAATCCGAGCGACGCGAGGATCCCGGCCGATTCGCCGCCTTCGCCGTACACCGTCCGCCGACCGATCCACGCAAAGGGACCGAAGCGGTGATCCGGCCCCGGCAGCAGCAGCTTGACGAGGCGCAACGCGTAGTTGTCGTTCTCGACCAGCAGCCGTTGGGCCACCTGGTGATCGACTCCGTAGCGTGCCCGCCAGAGCAGTTCCGGGACGAGATTCGCCGCCAGGACAACCAGGATTCCGCCGGCCAGCACGACCCCGGTGATCAGGCTCCGCCATGAACGCCGGCGGATCTGGGCGAGCACAGCGGCGGCAACCACGGTGAGCACGGCGAAGATGGCGTAGTACCCGCCGGTGCCTCCCAACACCGCCGCGGATACGGCCGCGATCGCGAACCGTCGACGCTCGAGGCCACTCCACGAGCCGCGCTGTCGGTGGACGAACGGCAGACGCAGCTCGTCGCGCAGCACCCAGACGGCGAGCAACACCATCAGCGGTTGCCCGACGTAGTTCGACAACCAGACATGCATCTCGCCACGCCAGAAGTGGTAGGGCAGAAACGCGGCCAAAAGTGCGACGACCGACGACGTGGTGACCCCGAGACGCAACTCGCGGGCCACGAGGTACGTGCACGCGGCGATGAGGCCGAAGCCCAGGATGAAGAAGATGTTGAGCACGGTGTAGGGATCGTTCGACACCGTTCCGATCGCGCGCACCAACAGGAAGGACCAGCGATCACCCCCGACCGGGAAATCCTGGAGGTGCTGGCCGAACGGAGCACCCAGGTGTTCGGTGGAGTACACCGATCCGCCGAGCACGTTCTTGATGAAGATGGCATTGAGCTGGGTGTCGAACGCCGTCGAGAACGGCACGTGCAGCCGCCAGCCCCAGGGCCGCTCGATGACCACCGCGCCGATCATCGCCACCACCCCGAGTGACGCCGCGGCGCCCAGGCGCCTGAGGATCGCCCGAATCGACCCGGCGCGCGGTGAACCGGCTTCGGGAGTCATCGGCGACCAAGCTAGTGCTCGGATCCGGCCGCCCCGATTGCCTGGATCACCCGACCGAGGCATCTGCTTGGTTGTGAGCGTCGACGTGGCGTGCCAGGCGAAGCTTTCCCCGCGACAACGGCCCTCTCTTCGCCCGGCCCCGTTGCCGCGTCGTCCGCCGGCGGGTAGCCTCAGCGGCCTCGACGGCAGACGGCTGAGGACCGCCGGTGAGAGGGGAACCTCCACTGCGTCGTGGAACACCGTCACGGCCCAGGAAGGCTCCATGAAGCGCATCCGTCCCCTACTTCTCGCCTTGACGTTGTGTCTCGGCATCGCCGGGACCATCGGCGTCAGAGATTCACAGCCCGCCGCCGCGATATCCCCGTACTACGACCACAACGCACGGGAAGGGTCGATCGTCCGGCTCTACTCCTCGTATTTCCTGCGCGGCCCGGATCAAGACGGGTTCAACTACTGGACCATGATGTCGATCTCGGGCTGGGATCTGCGTCGAATCTCCCAGGTCTTCGCCGAGTCACAAGAGTTCAAGAACCGTTACGGGTCGCTCGACACCCCGGGCTTCGTGAGCCTCGTCTACTGGAACGTGCTGAATCGCAGCGTCGACCGACCCGGAGCCGACTATTGGCAAGGTCGGCTCGGCGGCGGCATGAGTCGCGGCGAGATGATGGCGTACTTCTCGGACTCTGCCGAATACCGTCAGCGGACGATCACGAGCATCGCTCCCGGTTGGCGTGCCGGATCGAACGCGGCCGCACTACTGGGCGAGCTGCGCGTGGCCACCGAGCGTCCGACCGGTTTCGACCCTGACCTGTTTCCCCATTGGGACGACATGGACCACGACGGTTGTGACACACGTTGTGAGGTGCTCCAGTCCGAGAAGCGGCGCGATGGCACGTGGTATTCGCTGTGGGACGGCAAGACCATGACTTCGGCGTCGCAGCCGGAGATCGACCACGTCGTGTCCCTGGCCGAGGCTTGGGATTCGGGCGCGTACGGTTGGACCCCCACGCAGCGTGACTGGTTCGCTGACTGGCAGACCAACCTCACGGCGGTGACCTCCTCGGCGAACCAGGCGCATTCAGGTCGTGACGCCGCGGAATGGGTGCCACCGCTCGCCGGGGCGAGGTGTGCCTTCGCCGAGATCATCGTCACGACGAAGTTCACGTGGAATCTGGCTGTCGACACGGCTGAGAAGGCGGCGCTCGGGCGCCTGTTGACGGGTTGTACGTCGGGTTCGACGGTGATCCCGCCGGTGGCGTGACGAAACCCCCGGAAAGCCGGGGGTTTCTGTGTGGTAGCCCCAACGGGATTCGAACCCGTGTCTCCACCTTGAGAGGGTGGTGTCCTAGGCCTCTAGACGATGGGGCCGTGCCGACAACCGGCCTGAGCCGGGTGCGGGTGACGAGCCTAACCGCTCACTGCAGTTCCGCCCCAGGGCAGATCCCATCTGGCACTCGACAGCCGTGGCTGCAAAGGTGTCGTGATGCCCGACATGCCAGGCGACCGACCGGTCGACGTCCCCGACCCGGCTGTCATCCGTCACATCCACCGGGTGACCGAGCCGTATCACACGATCGTGTACTTCGCTTCGGAGCGCGGCGAGATCTACCGCCGGCTCGGTCTCGGCGGTGCCTCCGGGTACTTCGCATCGCGCTCGGCAGCGCTCGGCGCGGTTCCCGCCCAGGTCGTGACGGCCACGTTCTTCAACTTCGCGCCCGACCTGGTCACTGCGGCGATGGACGGGGTCTGGGCCCAGACGACCCCCGAGGCGGTGCTGGCCGCCCGACTCGAAGTCGTCGACGTCGCACTGCGCGCCCAGCTCGGCGATGCGATCGTCGAGTCCGACGAGATGGCACGAGCGGCTGCACTCGCCCGTGGCGCGGCGGCCGAGGCCACGAGTTACGTCGAGGGCCGTCCCCTGTTCGCGGCGCACGCGGCGCTGGACTGGCCCACCGAGCCCCACCTGGTCCTGTGGCATGCAGTCACCCTGCTGCGGGAATTCCGTGGCGACGGCCACGTCGCCACACTGGTCACCACCGGACTCGACGGCCTGGACGCGATCGTGATCAACGCGGCATCGCGGCAGATCCCTGAGTCGTTCCTGCGCGCCACCCGCGGTTGGGACGAAGACGCATGGACCCGGGCGATCGAACTGCACCGCCAGACCGGCTGGCTCGCCCCCGACGACGACGGAACGGGCGCACTCGAACTGACCTCCGACGGAGTCGAGCAACGCGAGGCGATCGAGGCCGCGACGGACCGCGCCTCGACTCTGCCCTGGCTCGCCATCGGCACCGCCGGCATCACAGAACTCGACGGACTGATGAGCCCTTGGGCGAAGACCCTCTCCGACGGCATGTTCGCCCAGTTCAAGAGCTGAATCGCACGGCTGCCGATATCGAATCTTGCTCGGGGGGGAGGACTCGAACCCCCAATGTCTGGACCAGAACCAGGTGTGTTGCCAATTACACCACCCCCGAATGGGTGAGCGTCCGAGTGTAGTTCGACCCGGTCGAATCGGCGAACCGCTGGGGTGCAGGTGATCAGCGGTGATCGAGCGCCCGGTAGCCGATGATCCGGCCCAACCCGACGGCGATCGTCTCGCGTAGATCGGCCCGTAGGCGGGTGCCGGTCGACATCGCGGTCTTCGACGGCGACACCCGGGCGTCGAGGCCCACGTCGTCCGCGATGCCCAGCGCCCGCTTGGAGTGATAGCCATCGGAGACGATGAAGACGTCGTCGATCCCCTCCTGTTGCAGGAAGGTCGACGTGGCCCGCAGCGATTCCCACGTGGTGCGGCCGTGCACCTCTTTGCGGATCGCCGAGTCGGGCACGCCCCGGGCACGCAGGTAGTCATAGCCCGCTGTCGCCTCGGTGAACCGGTCCCCTTGCTGCCTGCCGCCGGTCACCACCACCACCGGGGCGAGCCCGCGCTCGTACAGGGCGAGGGCCTGGTCGAGCCGCCCTCGCAGCACCGGCGAGGGCACTCCGTCGTACTGCGCGGCGCCGAGCACGATGAGCGCTTGGGCCGGCTTCACGTTCTCTCCGGCCGCGTCGTCGACCCGAGATGTGGAGACGACCTGACCGAAGGTGATCGCGAAGTAGGTGACCACGATGCACCCGATGCCGAACAGCACCCTGAAGACGACCCGCCGCCGACGGCCCGGCTTGACCACAGGTGACAGCGCGGCATCAGGAGACCGATCGGCCACAGCCCGCCCGCTCACCCGGCCCGGGCGAGCGCCGCGTCGAGGCGCGCCAGCGTGTGTTCCCTCCCGAGTTGGGCGACCGCTTCCCACAACGGCGGCCCGACCGCCCGGCCGGTCAATGCGACCCGCACCGGACCCTGGGTCTTCGCGAGCCGCGGTCGGCCTTCGTCGTTGACGAAACCCAGTGCCACGGTCGCGTCGACCACAGCGTCCTGGATCTTCTCCGGCATCCAGTCGGACTCGTCGAGGTCACCCAACCGCTTGCGGGTCTCGGCGATCATCGACGCGCCGGCCGCCCCGCGAACGACGTGTTTGTCCCAGTCGGCCTCGACGATCTCGGGCTCACGCCACAGAAAGTCGATCATGTCCGGCACCTCGGTGAGCGTCTTGACCCGCTCCTGTACCAGCGGTGCCATACCCGCGAGCGCCGCCCGTTCGGCGTCGCCGCCGGTCAGGAACGGCTCGGACCGCTCGAGGAACGCGTCGACGTCGAGGGCACGCAGGTATTCGCCGTTGATGTGGGTCAACTTCACCTCGTCGAAGAACGCCGGTGACGGGTTCACGTCGACCAGGTCGAACTGTTCGACGATCTCCCCGAGCGGACGCACTTCGACCCCGTCGGACGGTCCCCAGCCGAGCAGTGCGAGGTAGTTGACCATCGCTTCGGGCAGAAAACCCTTCTCACGAAAGTCCCCCACCGCGACGTCGTCGCGACGCTTGGACAGCTTGCGACGTTTGGCGTCGACCAGCAGCGGCAGGTGGGCGAACACCGGCGAGTAGTCGAGGCCGAGCGCGTCACCGATCAGCAGATACTTCGGGGTGCCGTTCACGTGCTCTTCGCCGCGGATCACATGGGTGATGGCCATGTCGGCGTCGTCGGTGACGTTCGCGAGCAGAAACGTCGGAGTGCCGTTCGAACGCAGCAACACGAAGTCTTCGATCGTGTCGTTGCGCACCGACACGTGACCGCGGATCAGATCGTCGAAGTCGGTCGTGCCCTCGTCGGGTGAACGGAAGCGCAGGGCGCGGCCCTCGCCGGGCTCGAGCTCCCGGTCTCGGCAGTGACCGTCGTAGCCGGGTGGACCACCCCGCTCCTTGGCACGCGCTGCGACCGCGTCAGCGGTGCAGTCACACGCGTACGCGGCGCCTGACGCGATCAATCGGTCGGCCGCGTCACGGTAGTGATCGAACCGTCCGGACTGATACACCACGTCGCCGTCCCAGCCGAGTCCCAACCACTCCATCGCGGAGAAGATCGCTTCGGTCAACTCGGGGCGGTTGCGCATCGTGTCGGTGTCCTCGACCCGCAACAGGAACTCGCCGCCGGTGTGGCGGGCATAGAGCCAGTTGAACAGCACCGTGCGGGCCCCGCCGACATGCAGGAAGCCGGTGGGTGAGGGGGCGAATCGGACTCTGACGTCACTCACGCCCATCAGGGTACCGGCCGGACCCGCAAGGATCGGTGTCGGCGGCCGACGATCAGCGGTCGATGAACAGACCGGCCCAGTCCTGGGCGTACGCGGCGCTCACCGCCGCGGGGGTCATTTCCAATGCATGCTCGGAGACCGCGTTGGCGATCTCACGCCGCAGGTCATAGCCGTGCAGCTCGACACGGGCTCCTTCGAACATCTCGGCTCGGAGCACCCGGAGTCCACTGGGAGGCTTGTCGTCGTAGAAACCCCAGATCGTGAATGCCACATCGAGATCCGCGAGGATCGGCGCCCGTCCCAGCAGTGCAGCGCGGCGCATCGCAACGGCGATGCCCCCGGCCTCGGCGTCCTTTTTGTGTTCACCGGAGGTGACGTTCAACTTGTCGCTGACCCGGTGGACGAGTTTGTACGCGTAGCCGATGTCGGGGCCGTGACTGCCGTACAGGCCGCCCTGAGGCATGTCGTCGGGCACGATCTCGCCAGGTCGGTTCAGCCACCAACCGTTGCCACGCCGCGGCGACGAGTCGTAGTCGCGGGGATGGGTGCGCGGGTCGACGGGAACATAAGACGGGGTTGCCATAGCGAAGGCGAGCCTACTTGGAGCGGTCCTGGTGGGCGAGTTGCCACACGAACGCATCCGACAGCGCCTGCCACGACGCTTCGATCACGTTCTCTGACACACCGATCGTCGACCACGTGCGCTCGGAATCGGTCGAGTCGATGAGCACGCGGGTGACCGCGCCGGTGCCCGAGGAGGAATCCAGCACCCGCACTTTGAAGTCGATCAACAACAGGTCGTCCACGACGGGATAGTGGTGTCGGATCGCCGCGCGCAGCGCGGTGTCGAGCGCATTGACCGGACCATTGCCTTCGCCGACCGCGGCGAACCGCTCATCGTCGATCCACACCTTCACCGTCGCTTCGCATTCCACCGACGCGTCCTGGTCCTGTGGCCCCGGGGCGACGGCCGCTGCGGGAGGCAGGCGGTGGTACGTGGTGACCCGGTAGCCCTCCATCCTGAAGAAGGGCTGCCGCCAGCCGGTGGCGTGGCGCATCAACAGCTCCAAAGACGCATCGGCGGCCTCGTAGACGAACCCGGCAGCCTCGCGCTCCTTGAGTTCGTCACTCAGCAGAGCAGCGGCCCGATCATCCAGGGAGACACCCAGCTCTTCGGCCTTCATCGTCATGCCCGCCTTGCCCCCGAGGTCGGACACCAACACGCGGGTCGTGTTGCCGACCACGGCCGGTTCGACGTGTTCATAGGACACGCCGCCGACGCGTCCCAATGCCGAGGTGTGCAGGCCGCCCTTGTGGGCGAACGCGCTCGCGCCGACGTAGGGGTCGGACGGGTGTGGGGGCAGGTTCACCAACTCGGCGACGTGACGTGACACCGAGGTGAGCCGCTCCAGGTGTCCGTCGGGGAGGCACTGCACGCCGAGCTTGAGTGCGAGGTTCGGGATGACCGTCATCAGGTTCGCGTTGCCGGTGCGCTCGCCGTAGCCGTTGACCGTGCCCTGGACCTGAGTCGCCCCGGCGAGTACGGCGGAAACCGAGTTGGCCACCGCGTTGCCCGTGTCGTTCTGGGTGTGGATGCCGATCCGTACGTCGGCCCCGAACGCCGCGACCACCGCAGCGGTGGCCTCGTGGACTTGATGGGG
>DASSYG010000320.1:0-2842 GCA_035703405.1 Acidimicrobiales bacterium
CAGCGTCGAGGGCAAGACCAAGGGCACCACGACCATCACCGAGTACACCAAGACCGGTGACGTGCTCTTTCACGCCGCCTTCAAAGGCACCGGCATCAACAGCTATCGGGCGTACCGTATGCCATGGACCGGCACCCCGAAGTCCGATCCCAAGGCGAAGGTGACCGAGTCCGATTCGGGGACGTCGGTCGCGGTGAGTTGGAACGGAGCAACCGAAGTGGCCTCATGGGATCTGGTGACCGAGAAGGCCGACGGCACGACCGAAGAGCTCACCTCCGGCCCACGTGACGGGTTCGAGACCGTCCTCGACATCGACGAGCTCCCGGATGGCACGATCGCCCGAGCGCTCGACGCCGACGGCACGGTCCTGGGGTCCGTCCCAGTCACGACCTGAGCGCCCCGTGCCGCACTCGGTTCGTCGTCACCGTCGGCCGCTGACCCGACGTACGCACATTCGGGGGCACACGATGCGACGAATTCGACCGACGATGACCGTCGTGGCGACGCTGCTGGTTGTTGTCGCCATCGGCGGTTGCTCGTCCGGTGACACCACCGTGGCAGCAGACGTCTCACCGACGAGTGGCGCAGCAGTCGCGACAAGTGGTGCAGGAGCCACGACGATTGCCTCGCACGCCTCAGTCCCGGAACAGGAACACGAAGTCGGTGACGGGTCGCCTTTGCTCACCGGCAGGTGGAAGGCCGTCAGCCCACTGAAACAGTTCCTCTGCGTCGGCGCCGCGATCGGTGACGCCGATTCCACGGCGACCACACTCGCTCCCGCACCGCCCTATCCCTGTTCGGTGGACTGGCGGACGGTGAACGACCTCGAGATCTCCGACGATGGGGCGGTCACCATCGTGATCGACCCACTCGACGACACCAGCGACGGATCCGACAGCGCCGAGACCTCGTGCAGCGGGACGGTCGACACCTCGATATCACAGGTCACCTTCGCCGACGACTCGTGCACCTCGCAGGCCGGTCCGGTCACCAACGAGCTCGGAACCATCGATTACGAGGTCGCTGCCGACTGCCTAGTCGTACGCAGCGGCGATGACGAGACCGAAGTGGATCGCCACTACGCACGCGGCAACGCCTCGTGTGAATCCGACGCCGAAGCCGCCGAAAAGTTCGAAGCGGTGGGCAATGCGGTCGCCTCGAGCAACTGAGACGTGCCCCTTCGACGGACCGCTGTCGGGCGCTGCTGGGAGAAGCGATACCACGGCCTTGGAACGTACCCACTCACCCGTGTAGACGGACTCGCCCCCGAGGATTGGGAAATCACGATCTCCGGCCACGAGAAGGGCGCACTCCCATGGGAGCGCACGACTACCCGTCGCTCGGCCAGCAACGCGCGGATGCACTCGTCCGCATCACCACCGAACCTGACCCGGGTCGAGCCAATGAACTCACCCGCAGAACCCGACGCTAGGTGTCGCAGGAATCGACCGGCTTGTCACCTGCGAGGCGTGCTTCGAGAAAAGCCTTCACGTCCGGAGCGCTCTCGGTGAGGATCGAACCGTGGTCGGCGCCGCCGAAAATACGGAACTCGGTGACCTGACCGGCTTCGCAGAGGCTGGCATACAGGTCACGCACCCGTTGTTCGACGACCCGATCGTCATTGGTGCCCCCCGCCAGATACAGCGGCGTGTCGACCCGGTGCCCCGCGACCTCGTTCTCGGCGATGAGCGACTTGGCGTCGGGCGCGGTGCGCGGGTCGGTCTTGAACATCTTCGCCTCGACGACGAGCGGAACGAGATCGTTGGTGATCTCCTCGAGACACCCGGTCCGGAACACCTTCGACGCCTCGGCGAGTTCCGGGGTCACGTAGTCGTCGACATCGACATCGGGATGCTCACTCGCCGCCCCGTAGAGGACCATCGAGGTGAGCACGCTCGTCACGATCGGGTCGATCCCGCCGTAGATTTTGTCGAGCATCGCGGCTGGTGCGAGTGCGACCGTGCCCAGCAGATGCAGCTCGGCGGCATAATCGGCCGCGATCTGAGACGCCGACAGCGCCCCGTGGCCACCCTGGGAGTGCCCGACCGAGAGGAAGTCGGCGCCGGCGTGCACCTCGGGAATCTGACGCGCCGCCCGGATTGCGTCGAGCACACTGTGGCCTTCCGACGGCTTCGAAAGGTACGCGTGCAATGGCTGGTCGGTCGGCCCGAGGCCGATGTAGTCGGTCTCGACCCGCACGACCTCATCGTCGCCGAGTCCCCATGCCGGCGCGGCCTTCTGGAAGTGCGACACGCCGCAGTGCGCGTCGAGTCCGACCGTGCCCGGAGAGGTCGCCAGCACCGGCCATCCCCCAGCGGGGGCCTTCGCCGTCGGGTAGGTGATCATCGCGGTCGCCGGCCGGTCGAGACGGTGCGCGTCACGGGAGTGGTACATGACCTTGAGCGTCTCGGTCTTGGGCGTCGTGCCCACCTTCATGACGCGGATCAACTCGCCCGGTTTGCCCTCGGGCAACGGATCGGGCGTCTCATAGAACGCCTCGTCGCTCCCCGTGAACAAGGCGACCATCGTCGACGTGGCCGCCGACCGCGCCGTACCGGTGGACTCATCCGCAGACGACGAACCCGAGCACGCACCGCCCATGACCACCAGGACGATCGCGGCCACGGAACCGGCGATCGCCCGCACCCGCCGAGAACGATGAACTTCCGTGTACATCACAGATCCGCACGGTAGCCGCTCATCGTCCGTGCGCCGCCCGCGTCAGTGGACCTCGTTGAACGCGAGCTTCTCGCCACCGCCGTTGACCACGAGCTGCGCGCCCGTGACGAACCCGGCCAGCGGCGATGCCAGGAACACCACCGCGTCACCGATCTCTGTGGGT
>DASSYG010000214.1:0-2546 GCA_035703405.1 Acidimicrobiales bacterium
GGTCAAGCGCTCGATCGCATCGGCGTCGAGAGGTTCGGTCATGGACGCACCTCCTTCGATCGTTCGGGGACGGCGAATCCGAGTGTCGCCAGATGGGCACGAAGGCGAGCCCGGGCGTCGTGGAGGGTCTTGTAGAGGGCGTTGCGGGTCGTGCCCATGCGGTCGGACAGCACGTCGATGGGGATGCCGTCGACGAGAAGCGCAACCGCGACCTGGCGTTGATGGTCGGTGAGGACCCGGTCGAGTCCGTCTCGGATCGCCTGGGCGAGGTCGGTCGCTTCGACGTGGGCTTCGGGAGCGGACCCGTACGGCGACGATGGTTCGGGCACCTCGTCGAGGTGGATCTCCCGGTGACGCCAGGCGGTGCGTCGGACCTCGACGCCGGCACGCAGAATCCCGAACTTGTAGGCCCACGTCGTGAACCGACTCCGCCCTTCGAACGAGTCGAGTTTCCGCAATGCCGACATGGTCGCCTCGTCAGCGGCCGTGTGGGCGATCTCGTCGCGTCGGGCACCGCCGAGTGTCGTCGCTTCGGCCATGCGGGCGATCTGGTGACGGGTGGCTCGCAGCATCAGCGCATGGAGCTGCGCGACCGCTTCGATCCGCGCCTGTCCGGTCGATTCGAGACGGGCTACCCACTCACCGTCGGGAATGGGACTGCCGACGGCCCGCAGGGGCCGGTTCTGTCGGGACGGTGGATCTTGGAGGAGTTCGTCCACATCACTCATGGGCAGGAATCCGAAATGCCCCATGGCCGGGTCGGTCATGTCGCGGTAGGCGTCCGCGCCTGCCACGGGTTCGGCCACGATTCCCAGCGACGTCTTCACTCCCTGTACGTGTCGACAGCACGGTCGGATCTTACCGGCGGCAGGGAAATTCATGCGCTGAGCAGCCCTGGCCGGCGCGAGCTGAAACGCCTCGGGTCAACGGCGCTGCGAACTCGTCGAGAAATTCGAAGCCCGGCGGTAAGACCCGCTGCACTCCGCGACACCAATGCCTCAGAGCCGTTGCAACACGTCCGTCGACCATCGTCGAATCCAAACTCGAGAGGTATGAATCATGTCCAGCAAGTTCACGCTGAAGAACCGGATGCTCGCCGCGCCGGCCGCACTAGCGCTGGTGCTGAGTGTCGGGGTGCTGTCGTCGTGCTCCGACTCCGACTCGGACACGGTGACAAGCGGGTCATCTGCCGTCACCACGGTCGCTTCCGCGGCAGCGGACGAGCCGGTGGATGCGGCCATGGAAGGCATGGACCACGACGCCGCAACGGTCTCGCCGCAGATCGAACTCTATGCCGCGATGCGTACGTTGTGGGACCAGCACATGCAGTGGACCTGGGACGCGGTCGTCGCGTTCGCGTCCGGATCCTCGGGTACCGACGCCACGATCGAACGGCTCTTGAGGAATCAGGACGACATCGGTGACGCCGTCGTGCCGTACTACGGCGAGGACGCGGCAGCACAGCTGACCGCGCTCTTGCGCACCCACATCGAAGAAGCGGTGCCGGTGTTGCAGGCTGCTCAGGCCGGTGACCAGGTCGCCCTCGACAAGTCCGTGGAGGACTGGTATGCGAACGCCGCCGAAATCGGTGAGTTCCTCGCTGCGGCGAACCCCGCATGGGTCGACCAGGACATGCCGGGGATGATGAAGGAACACATCACCCAGACCGTCGCCTATGCCAGTTCGGTGCTCGCCGAAGACTGGACCACCGCCATCTCTGAGTACGGCGAAGCCCAGGACCACATGGACCAAATGGCCGACATGCTCAGCGCCGGCCTGATCACGCAGTTCCCTGACAAGTTCTGATCCCCGACCTGTTCTGATCGGATCAGATCCGATCGGATCGATCGGAGCCCGTGGACGCTTCTGACGCGGCGTCCACGGGCTTTGTCGTGACCCGGTGATCGTGTCAGCCTTGGTCTCCGATGGCGCTCATGATCGATCTGTCCGGCCGGGTCGCGCTGGTGACCGGTGGTGCTCGAGGGGTCGGCCGTGGCATCGCGACCCGTCTGCTGGACGCGGGGGCGACCGTGGTGATCTGTGGTCGCAACGCGCCGGAGTCGCTGCCGACGTCCAGTGACGGTGACCGGTCGACTCGAGCGCTCCGCGTCGCTGATGTGCGGGACGCCGACGCGGTCGATGCGCTCATCGCGGGCATCGTTGACGACCTGGGGCGTCTCGACATCGTCGTGAACAACGCCGGTGGCACCCCAGTGGTTGCCGCCGCCGAGGCGACCGCCCGGTTCAGTACGAAGATCGTGGAGTTGAATCTGCTCTCGGCGTTGCACGTGGCGACGGCGGCCCGTCACCGCATGGTCACCCAGCCCGAAGGCGGCTGCATCGTCAACATCACCTCGATGTCGGGAATCCGGCCCTCGCCGGGCAGCGCCGCCTACGGTGCCGCGAAGGCCGGGTTGGCGAGCCTGACGGGTTCGCTGGCGATGGAATGGGCACCGAAGGTGCGGGTGAATGCCGTCGCGGCGGGCATGGTCCGCACCGAGATGTTCGAGGAGTACTACGGCGGTCCCGAAGGCGCCGCGGCGGTC
>DASSYG010000076.1:0-4237 GCA_035703405.1 Acidimicrobiales bacterium
CGGCGAACCGTCTCGAAGTCGGGCCGTTGCCGATCGTGCGGGGTGAACACACCGAAGTGGTGATCCACATCGACGAAGCGTTCCTGCGCGGTGACACCGATGGTGGGTTGTGTGACGCGAAGAACGCACCCGGGCTCTCGTTGGCTGATGCGCGTCGGCTTGCGTGTGACGCGAAGCTCCGCGGGTTGCTCAAAGGCGCCGATGGCACCGCAGTGGATCTGGGCCGGACCCAACGCCTGGCCTCTGACAAACAACGCCGCCTGCTCGCCGCGAGAGATCATGGTTGTCGCTTTCCCGGTTGTGGCAACACCCGCTATGTCGACGCGCATCATGTGATCGAATGGGAAGACGGCGGCCCGACCGACCTCGCGAATCTGGTGTTGTTGTGCAACCGACATCATCGGTTGGTCCACCACAACGCGTTCCGGATCGACGCCGACGGTGAACAGGGCTTCAGCTTCATCGACCAACACGACCACCTGATCCGGCCACCCGATCTGCGTGCTCGACATCGATGCCGCGGCGTGCCCGAAACGCCCCGCGCCCGCAGCGGAGGCGACCCCCACTACTCCATCGACGACGCCGTCACCGCCATGGCATCAGCAAGCTGATCACGACTCGGGCGGCACGCGCACCAGAACGGGGTCCGCGACGTTCACCCAATCCGGGACCCGTCCGCCCATCGCCGCCCGGTGCAGCTCGAGGATGCACGAGGCGACCCAGCCTGGACGGTTGAACGCATTCGTCGATTTCAGCTCATGGAACCGGCCGACCGAGGGGAACTGGTCGACCGGGGTGGACCGGATCAGCGCCTGCATGTCGGTGTCGACCACGCCGGGAGCCACAGCAAACGCCACCAGGCCGTGATCGGCCTCCTCGGCGGCGACCACCCGGGTCAGGTGATCGACCGCGGCTTTGGTGGCGCAGTAGGCCGCCCATCCCTCGTACACACTGCTGGCGGCGCCCGAGGAGATGTTGATCAGCGTGCCCGGCTCGGCACGGTCGTGCACGATGCCCGCGAAAGTCCGGGTTCCCCACAGCACGCCGAGCAGGTTGACCTCGACGTGAGTGGTCAGCGCGTCGACGGCTGCGTCGCGCAGCGGCCCGATCGGGTCGAGCACCCCGGCGTTGTTGACCCACAGATCGATCGGGCCGAACTCTTCGGTGACCCGAGAGGCGAAGGCGGCGACCGCCCCGGCATCGCGTACGTCAACCGATGCGGTCAGGCCGGTCACCGTGCCCGCGGGCAGCTCAGGTCGGGTCCGGGCGCATGCTCCGATAGCAAACCCGGCTCGGGTGAACACCTCGGCGATGCCGGCTCCGAGGCCACGGCTCGCACCGGTGACGACGGCGACCGGTGGGGCGGTGTGAACGCCGAGGTGTTCTACGCGTGGAGCGTCACGAGTCGAGTCCATGGCCGGAGTCTCGCGCGGCGGGTCTGTTCGACGGGGTGGGCACTAGCATCGACCCGTTATGCCCAAAGCTCCGGTGCTCACCCCTCAGGCCGACGATTTCCCCCGCTGGTACCAGGATGTCGTCGCGAAAGCGGAGCTGGCCGAGAACGGTCCGGTGCGCGGCACGATGGTGATCCGCCCCGACGGTTACGCCATCTGGGACCGCATGCAGTCGGAGGTCGACGCACGCATCAAGGCGGTCGGGGTGCGCAACGCGTACTTTCCGCTGTTCATACCCGAGTCGTACCTGACCCGAGAGGCTGAACACGTCGAGGGGTTCAGCCCAGAACTCGCCGTGGTCACCCACGGTGGCGGCAAGGAACTCGCCGAACCGGTCGTGGTGCGCCCCACGTCGGAGACGGTCATCGGTTCGTCGATGGCCCGTTGGATCCAGTCCTACCGCGACCTCCCACTGCTGTTGAACCAGTGGGCGAACGTTGTGCGCTGGGAGATGCGGCCGCGGCTGTTCCTGCGCTCCAGCGAATTCCTGTGGCAGGAAGGCCACACCGCCCACGCCACCCACGCCGATGCGGCGGCGTTTGCCCGGCGGATCCACCTCGACGTCTACCGGTCGTTCATGACCGACGTGTTGGCGATGCCGGTGCTGGTGGGGGAGAAGACCGCTGCCGAACGGTTCCCCGGCGCGACCCGCACCCTCACCTGCGAGGCGATGATGGGTGACGGCAAGGCCCTGCAGATGGGCACCTCGCACGAGCTCGGCCAGAACTTCGCCAAGGCGTTCGACATCACCTATCTCGACGACAACGGCGACGAACAGCTGGCCTGGACGACGTCGTGGGGTGTGTCGACCCGCATGGTCGGCGGCTTGATCATGGCCCACGGTGACGATCGTGGCCTGCGCCTGCCGCCCCGGCTGGCGCCGATCCAGGTGGTCGTACTCGCCGCACGCGCCGGCGACGGGGTGGACGAGGCCGTGACGGGCATCGTGGCCGACCTGGTCGCGGCCGGTGTGCGGGCCGTCGCCGACACGAACACGGGCGTGTCGTTCGGCCGGCGGGCGACCGACTGGGAACTCAAGGGCGTGCCGGTACGCGTCGAGGTCGGCCCGCGGGATCTCGCTTCAGGTGAGGTCACCGTGGTGCGCCGCGACACGACGACCAAGGACCAGCACGTGCTGGACGCCGCGGCGACCGAGGTCGCGAGCCTGCTCGAGGCGATCCAGCAGAACCTGCTCGACGAAGCGACCCAACGACAGGCCAAGCGGACCACCGAGGTCGCTTCGGTCGAAGAGGCCGCCGAAGCCGCGACCGACGGGTTCGCGCGCATTCGCTGGGACGTGCTCGGCGCCGACGGCGAACGACGACTGGCAAACGATGCGGTCACGGTGCGCTGTCTGCAGCGCGAAGACGGTTCGCTGCCCGACGAAGACGACGACGGCCCACTGTGGGCGACTGTCGCGAGGGCGTACTGACCCGCGATGCTGCGCCACCGACGGATGCGTGCGGCCGGTGTCGTGCTGGCCGCCGTCGTGCTGATGAGTTCCATCGGCGTCATCGACGTCGGCGCGATCGAAGATCCACCGCCGAGCACGGCACCTCCTTCCTCCGTCGGTGAACCTCCCGGGCCGTCTTCGACACCCGGCGAGAGCACCGAGTCGCCGTCGACACTCGCGGGGGAGACGACCACCACGATCGACCCGGAGACCGGGACCGGCGGGTTCGGGCCACCTCGACCCGACCCGGATGCGCCGCCGGAGCCACCGATGCCCGACCCTTCACCCGAGGTGCGGATCCTGCTCGAACAGCTCCTCGGCCAGAACCACCAGAAACTCGTCGTGCACCAGGCGAAGGTCACCGAGGAGACCAAGGTCGATGTCGGTCGATTCGAACGGCGTGAACAAGCGGTCCGTGACACCCTCAGTCGTCTGAAGCGTGCCGCGAAGTTGAACGACGTGCGGCTGCGGGCGATCGACGAGGACCTCCGCGCCGACGCCCTCACCCGCTACATGGATCCCGGCTCCAGTGCGCTCGAGCGGATGTTCGACACCGAGGACACCTCGGGCAGAACCCGGGGGATCCTGGTCGAGGTGACCACGGGCATCCACCTGGAACAACGCAGTGACGGGCTGGCGCGACGGGCGTCGTTGCGCCGAAAGGTCGAGCGGGCGACGGCGGCGCTCACCCGCTCCGAAGCCGCTACGGCCAACGCGCGGACCCGAGCCACCCAAGCTCGCAATCGTGCCGAGCTCGCCGCGGCGAAGGTCGAGGCCGAACAGCGGTTGGTGGCGATCGCCAACCAGCGGATCGAAGCCGACTACCAGGTCGCGAGAGCGTCGGTCGTCGGCACCCCGTCGGGAAACTGGTCACTGCCGATCGCCGGTCAGAGCGTGTTCACCGCCGCCGAACTCGCACAATGGTTCATCCAACGGGGGTTCCCGTCGCGGGCGAGAGCGCCGATCACCGAGTTGGCGAAGTACTACATCGACGAAGGCAACGACCAGGGCATCAGGGGCGACATGGCATTCGCGCAGTCCGTGCTCGAAACCGGCTCGTTCACCAACCGTGACACGATCACCCTGAACAACTTCGCGGGGATCGGCCATTGCGACAGCTGCGCGTCGGGCTTCGGGTTCGCTTCGCCGCAACTGGGAGTGCGCGCCCAGATCCAGTTGCTTGCCGACTACACCGAACGTGGCGTGCGACTCGTGCATCCGATCGTCGACCGTCGACTGCACGGGCCGTCGGGTTGCTGTCAGACCTGGTGGCAGCTCACCCATACCTGGGCGACAGCGGGGAACTACGGCCCCAAGATCATGGGGATCT
>DASSYG010000118.1:0-2059 GCA_035703405.1 Acidimicrobiales bacterium
CGGTGAGACGATCGGGGTGTTCCAGCTAGAAGGCGGGCCGATGCGTGCCCTGGTGCGCTCGTTGGCCCCCACGACCTTCGAAGACGTCGCCGCGCTGATCGCCCTGTACCGCCCCGGGCCGATGAGCGCGAACATGCACAACGACTACGCGGACCGCAAGAACGGCCGCAAGCCCATCGAATACCTGCACCCCGACGCCGAAGAAGTGCTCGCCGGCACCTACGGGTTGATGATCTACCAGGAATCGGTGATGCGGATCGCGCAGAAGTTCGCCGGCTATTCCCTGGCCGAAGCCGACAACCTGCGCAAGGCCACGGGCAAGAAGATCCGGGAGTTGATCCAGGCCGAACGCGCCAAGTTCGAGGACGGTTGTGAGGCGACCGGTTATGGCCGGGCGCTCGGCAAGCAGTGGTTCGACATCATCGAACCGTTCGCCGACTATGCGTTCAACAAGTCCCACTCCTATGGCTACGGGCTGATCAGCTATCAGACTGCGTACCTCAAGGCGAACTACCCGGCCGAGTACTTTTCGGCGCTGCTCACCAGCGTCAAGGGCAACCTCGACAAGGCCGCGGTGTATCTCGCCGAGTGCCGTGCGATGGACCTCGAGGTCCTCGTGCCCGACGTGAACCGTTCCGCGTCCGATTTCGTACCGATCCGCACCGACGACGGTGGCGTCGTCATTCCCTTCGGGTTGTCCGCGGTGCGCAACGTCGGCGAAGGGATCGTCGAGAAGATCATCGCGGAGCGCGACGCGAACGGGCCCTTCGCCGATTTCTACGATTTCTGTGACCGGGTCGACCCTTCCGCGCTCAACAAGAAGGCGGTCGAGTCACTCGTCAAGGCGGGCGCGTTCGATTCGCTCGGCCATCCGCGTCAGGGTCTCGTACTGGTCGCCGAGGCGATCGTCGACAAGGCGATCGCCCGCCGCCGCGAACGCGACCAGGGCGTGATGAGTCTGTTCGAGTCCGGCGGTGACGACTCGGCGGGCGTCTTCGACGACCACGACGCGATCCCCGACATGGATTTCGACAAGAAGACGAAACTCGCGTTCGAAAAGGAGATGCTCGGCCTGTACGTGTCGGATCACCCTCTCATGGGTGCCGAGGAGGCTCTGAGTCGACGCACCGAGGCCACACTGGACGAGTTGGCCGATCTCGCCGATGGGACGACCCGCACCGTGGGCGGGGTCGTCACCGGCCTGGAGCGCAAGTACACTCGAAAGGGCGACCTCATGGCGGTGTTCGTGCTCGAAGACCTGCGTTCGTCGATCGAGGTGATGGTGTTCCCCAAGACGATGATGACCATCGGGCACCTTCTGGCCGACGACTCGGTGATCGTCCTGCGTGCCCGAATCGACAAACGCGACGACACGCCCAAGTTGATCGCCGTCGACGTGCAGCCTTTCGACGGGGTCATCGACGGCGCCCCGCCGCTGCGGATCCAGGTGCAACCCGGCCAGCTCGACAACGATCGGCTCATCAGGCTGAAGGGCTTGTTGAGTGAGTTCCCTGGTGAGTCCCGGGTGTTCGTGCATCTGGGCGACACCGACGTGCTGCGCCTCCCGGTGCGCTACTGCGTCGAGCACGCCGCGCCGCTGGTATCGGAGGTACGGGTGCTGCTGGGCGCCGACGCCGTAGTGGCGTGACAATCGTCAGACGAGTTGGCACACCACCCCGGACAAGACCACGTCAGCGAGCGGCGTCGGCGAGTTGTCCGAGTGTGGCGTCAGAGGGCGCCTCGTACACCCGGGCGGCTTCGTCGTCGCCCCAGAGCACATAGTCGACGTAACCGACGCCCGAACCCGATGGCATGCCGTGGACTTCGCTCGCGCGGATGGCTGAAACCGTATCGTCGACGAAGGCCGCACGCCGACCGTTCACGACCACTGCGGCGCCCTCGCGTGCGAACACTTCGGCCATCGCGCGGCCGAAGCCGGTGCTCGAACCGGTCATGATCGCCACGTTCCGATCGAGCCGCATCATCCGAGTCTCGACGTCGCCCGGGTCAACCGACGAAGATCGGCCGTTTCGAGAGCTGCCTGGGCGTGTTCGCAGCT
>DASSYG010000233.1:0-3857 GCA_035703405.1 Acidimicrobiales bacterium
CCACCTGTTCACGGGCAACGGCACGTTCTCGGTCTCGTGACCCTGGCGCGGCCGCGGGAGCGTTCGAGCCGTACGCCAACGTCAGCGCGTGAGCGGGCGGCGCCGACCGATCAACCGGCACGCGGCGTAGATCGCGAACGAGATCGTCGTCACATACGGGCTGATGGGCACGGTGCCACCGAGTGCCAGCAGGATGCCGCCGAGCATTGCCACAAAACCGAACACCATGGAAAGCACGGGCACGAGCCGTGGCGACGACGTCACCCGCATCGCCGCCGCGGCCGGGGTGCAGATGATGCTCAGCACCAACAACGCCCCGACGATCTGCACGCTCATCGCCACCGCGAGTCCCAGTAGCACCATGAACACTGCGGACAGCGCGCCGACCGGCACTCCGGCGGCGAGCGCGCCCTCCGGGTCGGTGCTCGCGTAGCTCAGCGGACGCCAGATCAGTGCCAGCCCGGCAAGTACGACCGTGCACGTGCCGAGCAGCCAGGCGAGATGGGGCGCGTCGACCGCGACGATCTGCCCGACGAGCAGGCCGAACTTGTTCGCGGACCGGCCCTCGTACAACGACAGGAACAGCACCCCCAGTCCCAGACCGAAGGGCATGAGCACCCCGATGGACGAGTTTCGATCCCGGGCGCGCACGCCGAGCGCGCCGATCACCAGTGCGGCGACAAGCGAGCCGCCGATGGAGCCGACGACCACGTTCACCCCGACCAGAAGCGCGGCGGCCGCGCCGGCGAACGACAACTCGCTGATGCCGTGCACGGCGAAGGGAAGATCGCGCATCATCACGAACGACGAGATCAACCCGCCGACGATGCCGAGGACCGCACCGGCGATGAGTGAGTTCTGCACCAGGCGCAGCAGCGACCCGTAGTCACTGAAGTCGAAGATCCGCTGCCACACGCCCGGGTCGGCCGCAGCGACGATCACGCTCATGTCTCCACCTCGTCGTCGTCGTGGCTGTGGTGGACATGGCCCGGCGCGCCGACCACCAGGATCCGTTCGCCCACGCGCAACACCTCGACCGGAGCGCCGTAGAGATCCGACAAGGTCGCCGAGTTGAGGACCGCGTCGACAGCACCGATCCGAAAGCGGCCCCCCGCCAGGTAGAGGACCCGGTCGACGTGGTCGAGCACCGGGTTGATCTCGTGGGTGACGAACACGACGGCGGTGCCCGTGTCGTGACGGGCCTGGTCGATGCGTTCGGTGACAGTGGCCTGCCCGGCCAGGTCCAACGACAACATGGGCTCGTCACACAAGAGCAGTTCTCGCTCGGCCACAAGTGCCTGGGCGACTCGGACGCGCTGCTGCTCACCTCCCGAGAGCAATCCGACCGGCACGTCGGCGAGGTGGGCTGCCTCGACGGTGTCGAGCGCATCGGTGATCCGACGCCAGTCGATGCGTCCCGGCCGGGAGAATCCCCACCGGTGACCGTCGAGTCCCTGGCGGACCAGGTCGCGGGCCCGCAGGGGCGTGAGCGGGTCGAAGCGACGTTGTTGGGGGATGTAGCCGATCTTCGCATTGCCTCGTCGAACCGGCTGGCCCATCACCTCCAGGGTCCCGGCCGTCAGCGACTGCACGCCGAGGATGGTCCGCAACAGGCTGGTCTTGCCCGAGCCGTTCGCCCCGAGCACCGCGAGAAACTCTCCGCGGCGCACCACCAGGTCGAGTTCGGACCACAACCTGCGGTGACCGTACCCGAGCGTGGCACCATGGAACTCGATCACGGGTGGGGCACTCGGCATCACGAATCCGATCCGGACGGGTGCTCATCCAACGCCTCGGCGATCGCCTCGAGATTCGCTGCCATCCAGGTCACATAGGACTGATGCGCGGGCAGCGTCTCGGTGACCGACACGATCGGCACCCCGTGTCGACGGGCAGCGGCGGCGACCTGGTCGGTCTGCTCGCTGACGGTCTGGGCGCTTTCGACAAGCAGGTCGACCGCGTCGTCGGCGAACAGGGCGAGCGTGTCGGCCAGTACCGCGGGCGACGCCTCCTCTCCTTCTTCGACCGCCTCGCTGAACGCGTCGGGCGTCCGGTTTTTCAGGCCGATGGCGTCGAGCAGGTAGAGGGGTACCGGTTCGGTCACGGCCACCGTGGCGCCCGGGTGAGCAGCACCGATCTTCTCGGCGGTTTTCTCCAAGTCCATGATCTTGTCGGTGAGGCGACCCGCGTTGGCCCGGTAGTCGGCAGCATTCACCGGGTCGATCCCGACGAGCGCGTCGCGCAGCCGGTCGGTGAGCCCGATGACGGTGGGGAAGTCGTACCAGACGTGTTCGTTCAGTTCCCCGCCGTCTCCGCCGTGGTGACCGGAGATCCCGACGACATCGAGCACCGTCGCCGCATCGTTGTCTGCTCCGTCGCGGAGCGTCTGCATGAAGTCGTCGTAGCCACCGCCGTTGACGATCATGATGTCCGCGCGGGACACCGCCAGGATGTTGCGGGTCGTCGCTTCGTAGTCGTGCGGATCGGCGTTCGCCCGGTCGATGATCGACGTGACCTCTGCGTGGTCGCCGGCGACCTGCGTGGCGATGTCGCCGTAGACGTTCGTCGAAGCGACGATCGACGGAACCGAACTCTGTGCGGTGTCGTCACCACTCGACGCACAGGCGGTGAGCACGGCGAGCGCCAGGGCCACCACGACGGTGGCGCCGACTGCTCGACGTCGTAGCGGCCGGGGCTTCACGCTGCGGGAATGACGGTGGCGCATTGGATCTTCCTGGGCCCGACATAATGAGAACGGTTCTCATTATCACTATCACGCGGTTCGGGATGTCGCAAAAGCGACACGTCGACCCCCACCGGTCACCAGCCGGCGATCGGGCCGATCTGGACTGCGGTAATGAGTTCACGAACTGGAAACATCCGGGAAACTCCTGAGAAACGGCGTCGCAGGACACTGCTCATCGTCCCACTACCCCAACAGGAGGAACGATGAACACCGGTGACACCGCCTGGATGCTCACAGCCACGGCTCTGGTGTTGTTCATGACCCCCGGGCTGGCCTTCTTCTACGGCGGCATGGTCCGCTCGAAGAACGTGCTCGGCATGCTCATGCAGAACATCTTTGCCATGGGTCTGGTCGCCGTGATCTGGGTCGTACTCGGCTTCAGCCTCGTCTTCGGCAACTTCGGCGACGGCGGGCTGCTCGGCGGGCTGCACTACTTCGGTCTCGCCCACGTCGACGGCAAGGTCGGCCTGGGTCTCACGATCCCGTTCGTGTTGTTCGCCGCCTATCAGATGACCTTCGCCGTCATCACCCCGGCGCTGATCACGGGCGCCACCGCAGACCGACTCAAGTTCTCCGCATACGCGGTGTTCATCGGTGTCTGGATGGTGCTGGTGTACGCGCCGATCGCCCACTGGGTGTTCGGTGGCGGCTGGCTCGCCGCCCGGGGAGCGCTGGACTTCGCCGGAGGCGCCGTGGTGCACATGAACGCCGGAGCCGCAGCCCTCGCCCTGGTGATCGTGCTCGGCAAACGCAAGGGTTGGCCCGCGGAGCGGATGCGCCCACACAACCTGCCCCTGACGATGCTGGGAACCGGCATTCTCTGGTTCGGCTGGTTCGGGTTCAACGCCGGCTCAGCGCTGGCCGCGAACGGCCTGGCCGGCCAGGCAACCATGAACACCTTCGTCGCCGCATCGGCGGCGATGCTGGGCTGGTTGCTCGTCGAACGCCTCCGCGAGGGCAACGCCACCACCCTGGGCGCAGCATCGGGCATCGTGACCGGACTTGTCGCGATCACCCCGTGCGCCGGTTTCGTCGGTACGATGCCGGCGGTGATCATCGGCTTCATCGCCGGGATCGTCTGCTTCTTGGCGATCGGCCTGAAGGAACGCTT
>DASSYG010000171.1:0-3845 GCA_035703405.1 Acidimicrobiales bacterium
GAACGCAGCCGGGTCGGCGCCCCCCAACAGCCAGAACACCAGCGGCGCGCCGCACGCCGACGCGAGGACTCCGACGTCTTCGCTCCCCGTCACCGGACCCGGGTCGACCACGAGACCGACCCCCGAAACCGCGGCCAGCGCGGGAGTGGTCCGCGTTGCGGCGTCCGCATCGTTGACCAGCGCCGGCGATGACTCCTCCTCGACGATGTCCGGAGGACGCGGCGCACCGGCGGTCGCTGCCTCGCCTTCGATGATGCGACGCATGCTGGTCAACACCCGATCCCGCACCGCTTCCTTGTAGGAGCGCACGTTGACGAGGAGCTCGGCCTCGTCGGGAATGATGTTGCTCTTCGTGCCCGCGTGCAGGGACCCGACGGTGACCACGGCGACATCGTCACCCGCGACCTCGCGGGACACCACGGTCTGCAGACGCAGCACCGTGGATGCGGCCATGACGACCGGGTCGACCGTCGTCTCCGGTCGAGAGCCGTGACCCCCACGTCCGTGCAGGGTCACGCGGAACGCATCCACCGACGCGAACGCCGGACCCGACCGGAGCCCGATCACGCCCGCCGGCAGCGGCGCGACGTGCTGGCCGAGCACGACGTCGGGACGCGGCACCCGGTCGAAGAGCCCATCGGCCACCATCGCCTTCGCACCGGAGACCAGCTCCTCCGCGGGCTGGAAGATGGCCAGCAGCGTCCCCGACCAGGTCGATCGATCGGCAGCGAGGCGACGGACGGCACCCAACAGGCAGGCGACGTGCATGTCATGGCCGCAAGCGTGCGCGATCGGGACCTCGTTGCCGCGGGGATCGGTGCCGATGCACTCGCTGGCATACGGCAACCCGGTGGCTTCGCGGACCGGAAGCGCGTCCATGTCGGCGCGCAGCGCGACGACCGGACCCGTGCCGTTCTCGAGCACACCGACGATCCCGGTGCCGCCGATGCCCTCGGTGACCTCGACGCCGTCGCAGCCCTGCAGCCAATCGGTCACGATGCCCGCCGTCCGATGCTCCTGGAACGACAGCTCGGGATGGGCGTGCAGGTCCCGGTACAGATCCTCGAGACGGGGGATCAGGTCGTCGAGGGAGTCCGAGGTGTGCACCATGCGCGCAATGTAGACGGTCTCCGGCGCGGAGGCGGCCGGCCCTGCCCGCCGCCCGTCAGCCGTCGAGCTCCAGCAGTCCGAGCTCGGCGATGTCGTCGCTTCCGCTGGGGCCGAGGTTGGCCGTCATCGCCTCCTGTTCGAGGCGACGCGCTTCGTGCAGTCCCATCGCCACCCGCTTGCCGGGGAGGAACAGCGCGACGCCGATCGTCGCGATCAGGAACCAGAACCCCAGGAGGAACACGTCGTTGTACGCGGCTTGCGCCTGTTCCACGCTGCCTGCGCCGGCAGAGGTGACGTGACCGCCGAGCTGCGATGCGACCACCGCGGTGAGCCCCGCGACCGCCACCGACCCGAACACCTGACGACACAGCTGGCGAGTCGCCGACCCGGTGGCGATGAGGCGACTGGGCAAGGAGTTCAAGCCGGTCACGGTGTTCGGCATCATGGCGATCCCGAAGCCCACTCCGGAGACGAACATCCAGATCATGAGCGTGGTCTCCGAAGACGACGGGGTCAGGTGCGCGAAGTACCAGGTGGCCGCGGCGACGGGGATCAACCCCAGGGTCACGGGGATGCGAGCACCGATGCGGTCCGCGAGGCGTCCACCGATCGGCATCGTGATCGCCGCGCCGAGCGCGGTCGGAGCCAGGATGAGGCCGGTCCGGAGCGGGGTGAGGCTGCGCAGTCCTTCGAGCTCCAGCGGGATGAACACGATCCGGCCGTACTGCGAGAGCGTCATCAGGCAGATCACGGCGATGGTGAGCGAGTAGATCGAGATCCTGAACATCCGCAGGTCGATGAGCGGAAACTCGGCATGCCTCAACGACCACCTCCCGAAGAGCACCAGCAATGCCGCCCCCACCGACGCTGCCACGATCGTCGCCGTCGACGTCCAACCCCAACTCGCTCCCTCCGACAGTGCGAGGAGCACGGCGACGAGTCCGATGGTCACGATCGCCAGGCCGGTCCAGTCCAGGGGACGCGCTTCGCGGAACCCGTTGTTGCGGAGGACCTTCGCGGCCAGCAACGTGCCGATCACCCCGATCGGCAGGTTCACCAGGAACAGCCAACGCCAGTCGAACTGCGTGACCAACCAGCCGCCCAACACCGGTCCGATCGCCGGACCGGACATGGCGGCGACGCCCCAGATGCCCATCGCCATGCCACGACGGTCGGGAGGGAACAGCTCGTAGATGATCGCCATCCCCACGGGCAGCATGGCGCCGCCTCCCAACCCCTGCAGGACGCGGAAGAAGATGATGACCCCGAGGTTCGGCGCCATGGCGCAGGCCAGCGAACCCCCCGCGAACAGCACCATCGACCAGATGAAGACCGGCTTGCGTCCGACCCGATCGGCTGCCCACCCCGTGACGGGCTGCACGACCCCGACGGCGAGCAGGTAGGCGGTGATGATCCACTCGACGCCGTTCGGGGCGTGGATGCTCGTGCCGATCGGATCAAGCGCCACCGTGACGATGGTCGTGTCGAGGATCACCATGAACGTGCCGATCAGCACGATGCTCAGCGCCGTCCAGCGGTAGCGCTCGGTGATCCCCTCGATGTCGTAGGTCGCCGTCGGGGCGACCTGGTCAGGCGCGTGCGTCACGGGTTCACCCTAGAAACGACATCGTCGTCGCCCAAGCTCGGGCGCATCGGGCCGAGCGCGCCGTTCGGTCAGCTTCGGTTCAGCGAAGGAACAGCAGCTCGATCTCCTCGCGGATCTCGTCGGTGAGCCGATCGAGCGCGGTCAGGGCGCCGAGGTTCTCGGTGACCTGATCGACGGTGCTGGCCCCGAGGATCACCGAGGTGACGTGCGGGTTGCTCGCACACCACGCGATCGCAAGTTGGGCGGGCGTGACGTCGATGCGCTCGGCGATGCCCACGAGGTCACGCACGATGGCGTTGCGGTCCGGGTCGGTCAGGAGGTTCCGGAGCCACTCGTACCCCTTCAGCGATCCGCGGCTGCCCTCCGGCACGCCATCGAGGTACTTCCCGGTGAGCAGCCCCGACGCGAGCGGGCTCCAGGTGGTGAGGCCGAGCCCGGTGGTGGAGTCGTAGAGGCGGCGGTACTCGCGTTCGACACGCGCGCGCTCGAACAGGTTGTACTGCGGCTGTTCGACCACCGGCGCGTGCAGGTGATGGCGGTCGGCGAACGCGACCGCCTCGGCGATCTCGGCGCCCGACCACTCCGACGTTCCCCAGTAGTGGGCCTTGCCGGCGCTGATCATGTCGGACATCGCCCACACGGTCTCGCCGACCGGCGTGGACCGATCAGGACGGTGGCAGTACACGAGGTCGACGAAGTCGAGGCCGAACCGCTCGAGCGAGCCGTCGATGGCGTGCATCAGGTACTTGCGGTTGAGGGTGTTCGACATGTTGACGTCGTCGCTCAGCCCCCAGAAGAGCTTCGTCGACACGACGTAGGAGCTGCGCTCCCATCCGAGCTGGTCGATCGCCTCGCCCATGATCGTCTCGGACTTGCCACCGCCGTACGCCTCGGCGTTGTCGAAGAAGTTCACGCCGGCGTCTCGCGCCGCGGTGAGGCACTCCTTCGCCAGGCTGGTGTCGACCTGGGTGCCGAAGGTGACCCACGACCCGAACGACAACAAGCTCAACTTGAGGCCGGTGTTCCCCATCCGGCGGTACGGCATGGTCATGGTGGGTGTCCTCTTCGACGGTGTAGGGCGGGATCGGCCGACGTGCGGTGGCACCGGCCGGTGTCGACCGTAGCGAAC
>DASSYG010000230.1:0-4870 GCA_035703405.1 Acidimicrobiales bacterium
GGCAGCACCGATTCTCGATGTCACAGCCACCCGGTAGCGTGCATCTCAGCTACTCCGATTGTCCGGGTCCGCGTGTTGTCGGGCCGTGGGACCCGCGATCATGACCCGCCACCGAGAGACGAGCTTCCAGACATGGCCACCGACATCGCCCGCCGAATCCGCGCCCTGCTCGACAAGGCCGAGAACACCGAGTACCTCCACGAACGCGACGCGTTCACCGCCAAGGCCATGGCGCTCATGGCCGACTACCGGATCACCGAGGCGATGGTCGATGCCGCCCGCGACCCGAGCGATCGGCGCGGCTCGATCGGGGACCGCGAGATCCAACTCGGTTCGGGACCCTATGTGCGCGCGCGCCTGGCACTGCTCGGGCCGATCGCCGATGCCAACTCGACTTCAGTGGTCACCTACGTGGGATGGGACGGACGGATCGCGGCGCTGCACGGCTACGACAGTGACCTCGCCCGGGTGGAGATGCTCTACACGTCGCTGCTCGTCCAGGCCACGAGCGAAGCCTCCCGCATGGCCGTTCCCAGAGGGAACAAGACGGTGAGCGTCCGCAGGTCGTTCCTGTTCGGCTTCGCCTCGAAAGTGGGCGAGCGCCTCGCCCGGGCGAATGCGGCCGCGGCGCGCGCGGCTGACACCGCAGGGCCCACAGCCGCCGCCGACGGTCGTGCCGTCAGTGTCGCCATGGTGCTCGCGGACCGGAGAGCAGACGTCGACGACTACGTGAAGCAGCGTTACGGTCGGCTCGGCACCCTGTCTGCCCCTCGTGTCTCTGCCACCGGCTACGGACAAGGTCAGACAGCCGGGGCGAGAGCCGATCTCGGGACCCATCGTGACGTCGCGCCCGCGGCGAGAGGCGCCATCGGCTCGTGACCCGTGATGCCATGAGATCCGCGGTCTATGCGGTCGAACACTCGGTGTTTGCCGAGACCCTGTTCAGCGATCCGGTCGGCGCTGCAGGGATGTTGGATCTCGCTGGGCTCGTGGCCGACAGCGGATGGTGGCAACGAAACGGTACGACCTTCGAGATCGCCCCGACCCGCCGAGAGGCTCAGCACTCCTCCGCGACCGCCGAACCTGCAGGCGGCGGCCCGGCGCAGATCCGGATTTCGGTGCATCAGGAGGACGCCGCAACCCTCGCCCACGAACTCGCGCACCTTCTCGCCGGGTCACACGGCGCGACGCCGCCGCATGGACCGACGTTCATCGCAGCCGAACTCGACGTCGTGTCGCTCGTGTGCGGCACGATCGCCGCGCGGAGAATGTCGCGGGCGTTCTCCGAGGCAGGAATTGCTGCCTCGGCCCGCACCTGGGAACCGCCCGACCCCCTCGAGGATCGGGGCCTGTTCGGCTGCTGGCGACTGGCGCGCTTGGTAGGCGACCACGCAGGTGGCGAACCCGGGACGTCTGGCTGATCGAGCCCTCATGGCCCGCATCCGCAAGACCCCCAACAGACGCCACGAGGCCCGCTACCGCGCCCAGGACGGCACCGAGCGAGCGAAGCGCTTCGCGACCAAGCGCGACACGCAGGCGTTCCTCGATCGACAAGGCGTCGCCCGGCAGACGGAACGCTGGCGCGACCCTCGATCCGACGTGGGCCGGGCACACCAGCACCTCCATCGCGCTCGACCGCTACGGCCACCTCTACGACGGCAACGTATCCGACGTGCTGGCCCGCCTCGACACCTTCCTGACGAAGCCGGACACCGACGCCGCGTCACCCTGGATCCCCCGCGTGCTCCGCGGCAACGGGAAGCCACCGAAGGCGACGGGGCCAGACATCAGCGACGAGACGGCCACCGGATGATGGGCGACCGACTTGGACACATGCACTCGGGCGGTGCGAAGTGAGCCACAGCGTCACGCTCCGCACGGATGAGCGGTGTCTGGCCGACGACACCCAGATCCTGTTGCGACTGGGCACCGACGGGGATGTCGACCAGACGATCAAGGCCTCGCTGGGTCACTACTTCAGCTACGCCAGCGTCCTGCACGACCTTTCACTGCCGGGATCGGGCGCGCTCACCCTTTCCGTGTATCTGCTCGAGCCGGGCCGGGCCCCGGCGGAGTTCCGTGTCGGGCCCTTCCAGCGTGCCTATCGCACGACCGACATCGGCCAGGTGCGACAAGCGGGGGTGCCTCTCTGGGCGACCGACGTGGCGGTAGAGGGCACACCGCTACCGATGTCTTCGCTCCACTTCGACCTCGTCGTGTCGACCGAGGCCCAGGTGCTGCCCGACGCGTACGCCGCGGCGGGCAAGGTGGAACGCAAGGAGCTCCGGGAGATTCTCCGACCAAGCTTCGAACGCGTACTCGACCTATTCGGACCGCCGAGGCCGTTCGACACCGTTCCCGCGACGGGCGAGTCCGGTAACCTTGACGGCGGAGGTGCGCGATGAGTGCGCTCTTGCTGAAGACCGATATCCCCATCGAGTTCGACACGATCGTCGGCCGGCGCGCCGTCATCCACGAGTTCGCGCTCGATGGCGACGAGAACCTCAAGGTCGGCGATCACGTCGCCCTGGTCAACGACGGCGTCTCCATCGTCGCGGTCGTCACCGAGATCGACGCCGAGGGCTACCTTCACCTCTCCCTGCGCTGATGACGCCGGCGGTCGATGTCGACTTGCCGGTCGACCTCGACACCATCGACGACACTGACCTCCCTTGGGCCTTTCTCGACGGTGCCGCCGACCCGGCAGGCATCCAGGTCGGGCGGTTCGTCGTCGTCGGCTCCGGTACGGGCCGGGCTGTAGCCCAGGTGCTCGACATCGAGGCCGGCATCGTGCACGTTCGTCCTCTTGCAGGCGCCGTCGCGAGCCACGCCCACCTACTGGAGGTCGGCCGCCACGCCTACTGAGCAGCCGGCCCACAACCGGGGATGCGGCAGGGGTGTTGTGGCACAGCGCATCCCTCTGCGGCTCGCCCGACCAGTGGCTCCCCTTCAATCTTGGCTGGAGAAATGACCATGGCTCAGCCAGCCCGTCCTCCGATGGGCCAGAGCGCGCCCGTGGAGTCAGCCGCAAGAGTGACCAACCGTGTCGAGTTGTGTCGTCAGTTGCCGCCCGCTCACGGCCCGTTCTGGCAAATCCCGCGGGTTTTCCGCGGGTTTTCTGGCGGGTCCAACGCTCTCGGCGACGGCCGGGCGGACCTCACACCCCATCTGACCTGCACGAACACTGGTGGGCGCGGAGGGACTCGAACCCCCGACATCTGCCTTGTAAGGGCAGCGCTCTAGCCAACTGAGCTACGCGCCCATGGGCGTGCCAATTTAGCGGTGCCCGATCACGGCAACGCGAAAGCCGGCTCCCGCGAGGCGTCGACCCGATCTGGCCAGGTCTCAGACGTAGGACAATATGACGCGTCCGTCCTTGCGTTCGTCGCCGTCCGGAACGAAGACGCCACCGCCTCCTGCACTGAAATCGGCGCTGCTTGCCGCCTGCAATGTCCGCAACGGTCGCCGCCGCGGCCGCACCGCCGAGCTGCAGCGCCTTGCGCCGTGTCCAGGAGTCGGTCTGTACGATGCCGAGTTCGACGAGGCCGGCCATCGGCGCGACGAGGTCGTCGGGCACCTCGGTGGCGCCTGACCGGGCAAGCTCGAATGCCACGGCCAGCGCACCCTGGAGGCGCAGCGCCCGGTCGGATCCAGCTACGAGGACCGGATAGCCGTCGTCGAGTGCTTCCACCTGCAAGCCTGCAACAAGGTCGAATCCCATGGTCCACTCTCCTTGAACGCCCACGGGGCACCATGTCCCGCCACTGCGCCGATAGCCGACAGCGGCTCAGGGCTCATCGATCCTGACGAGCATCTTGCCGACGTTGTCACCGCGGAGCATCCCGATGAACGCATCCGGGGCGTTGTCGATTCCATCCACGATGGTCTCACGGAAGGTCAACGAACCGTCCGCAAGCCATCCGGAGACGTCGCGCTCGAAGTCCGCGGCGACATCGAAATGGTCGGAAACGAGAAAGCCCCGAATCATGGCCCGCTTGCCGATCAGCATCGCCAGGTTCGCAGGCCCGGGCACCGGCGCAGTCGCGTTGTACTGGGAGATCGCCCCGCACATCGCCACCCGCCCGTGCAACCGGAGCAGGCTGATCGCGGCCTCGAGGTGATCACCGCCCACGTTGTCGAAGTACACGTCGATCCCGTCGGGCGCTGCCGCTGTGAGTTGATCGAGCACAGGGCCGTCCTTGTAGTCGAACGCCGCATCGAAGCCGAGTTCCTCGGTCACATACGCGACCTTCTCGGCCGAGCCGGCACTGCCGATCACCCGCGCCGCGCCCATCAGCCGGGCGAGTTGACCGGCGACGCTGCCCACCGCACCCGCAGCACCCGACACGAACACGATGTCCCCGTCTTTGAGGGAGGCAACTGACCGTAGCCCCGCGTATGCCGTGAGCCCGGTCATCCCCAGAGCACCCAGATACGCCGAAGCCGGCACCGCCGAAGCGTCGACCTTGCGGAAGTTCCCGGCGTCGCCGACGACCAGATCACGCCAACCGAACTGATGCTGCACGGTGTCGCCGACGGCCAGATCATCCGAAAGGGACTCGACGACGACACCGACCGCTCCGCCGTCCATCACTTGGCCCACCGCGAACGGTGGCGAGTACGACTTGACGTCATTCATGCGACCCCGCATGTACGGGTCGACCGAGATGAAGATGTTGCGCACCACGACCTGCCCATGGGTCGCCGGCGCAAGCTCGACGCCGACAACCGCGAAATTTTGAGCGGTCGGCCAGCCGCGCGGGCGTGAAACAAGGTGCACCTGGTGTGAGTTCATGTCAGTGGACATCGAGATCTTTCGAAGCGGGAGATGGGGTGTGCGACGGAGGACGAGCGTCATCGACTACATGAG
>DASSYG010000058.1:0-2039 GCA_035703405.1 Acidimicrobiales bacterium
CACATCGTGCACCCTGCGCTGGCCACCACCGACGGCCCCTTCACAAAATTCCGCAAGTGGGCGGCGCAGTTCTACGTCGATGACCCGGCCGACGCGGCGCCGCCGTCGGAGACCGGCGTCTACCCACCACCTGTGTGGTTCGACCGGATGGACGACGCGCCTGCCAAGGCAACCGTGTCCGCCCGGCTCGACACCGAGTACTGATCCGGCGAGAAAGGATCAGCCGGTCATCAGGTTGTGGATGCCGGCCAGTCCCCCGCCGTCGATGACGAACTCCGAGCCGGTGCAGTAACTGGATTCGTCCGACGCCAGGAACAGCACCATCGACGCGATCTCGTCCACGGTCGCGTGGCGCTTGATCGGCAAGGTGTGGTTGTAGGCGGAATCGTCGGTGGACGACCCGTCGGGATTCTGGGTCATGGGCGTGTTCACCCCACCGGGATGAACCGAGTTCACCCTGATGTTTGCCCGGGCGAAGTCGATCGCGGCGGTCTTGGTGAGACCACGGACCGCGAACTTCGAGGCGACGTACGCGCCCAGCAGGGGCAGCCCGGTGAGTCCGCCGAAGCTCGAGATGTTCACGATCGACCCGCCCCCTGCGGCCTTCATCGACGCATACACCGCTTGCATGCCGTGGAACGGCCCCATCAGGTTCACCTCGAGACTGGTCTGCATCTGTGCGGCGGTGAGCGTCTGCAGCGGACCGAAGACGAGCACGCCCGCGTTGTTGACCAGCACCTGCACGGGACCGAACGATTCTTCTGCGATCGCGACCGCCGACGCCCACTGCTCAGGATCGGTCACGTCGAGGTGAACGAACCGGACGGCATCGCCGAGTGAGTCGGCGACCGCCGATCCCTTGTCGTCTGCGAGATCACCGATCACCACTCGTGCGCCCTCCGCGACGAAGCGACGCGCTTCCGCCTCACCTTGACCCTGCGCCGCGCCGGAGACCAGGGCGACCTTTCCCTCGAGCCGACCGGTCACCGCACACCTCCGGGGTTGCGGCCATCGGCCATCGATCCGTGCACCCGAGAAGTCCGCTCGTCCATGGTCCAAGAAAGTAGGCCACGACACGGAGCCGGCAAAGCCCGAACTCGGCGATTCCATCACGTTTATCCGTATCCCACTAGATTCTCGATGTTCGCTGGTCCCTGGCGCTCGACTGGCTCAGGGCTGCTTCATCCCGTTTTTGTCGAGTCCGGACCCTGGAGGGCCGTGTCGGAGCTGTCGCAGGACAACAAAGATCCCCACCCAACCGCGCCGAGCAACGAGCCTCGTCCGGCGAAGCGGCGGCGGCAACGACCCGAGACCCGGTGGAACTTCATCATCGCGATCGCTGCCGTTGCGGCTGTTGCCGCCGGGTTCTCCTCGGCGTCGCCGACCGGCGTCGGCTTCTTCGATGTCATCGAGCGTGCCACGTTCGGCTTCGTCGTCACCATGTTCGCCGCCTGCTCCCGGCGGTGGGCGTGGCTCATCCTCGCCGGTGCAGCCACGGTGATGGCAGCGAGCGTCTGGGGGACCATCCTCGGCGTGGTCGCGCTCGGGTTCGCCGTGCACGCTGCCGCCCGGACCGACAATCGGGATCGGATGACCGGTGCACTCGTCGGGGCGCTGAGTGTGCAGGCGCTGCTCCGCACCGATGACATCGGCTTCTTCGGGCTGACCGCGATCCTCACCGCGCTCGCCGTCAGCCCCGTGTTGGTCTCGGGCTATCGGACGATGCGGCGCCGGAACCGTCGCCGGGTGCGCATGGGCCTGGTGGCGGTCGGCGTCTTCGTCGTCGTGGCGTCCGCGGGCTTCGTGTATTCGGCGCTGCGCGCATCGCAACCCTTGGAGTACGGCATCACCGCGGCTCAAGACGGTCTCGACGTCGCGAACGAAGCCGACCAGATCGGCGCGGCCGGCTACTGGACGACTGCGCACAACTCGTTTTCCCAGGCCGACGGGTTTCTGTCGAGTCCGATCGCGAAGATCGCCTATGCGGTTCCGGTGCTGTCCCAGCACGCCCGTCTCGCCGCGGTCGCCGCCGACTCGGG
>DASSYG010000104.1:0-4636 GCA_035703405.1 Acidimicrobiales bacterium
GCTGCGGCACGACGCGGTCTCACGCGGGTTCTCCCAGGTCAAGTTGAAGGTCGGCGGCAACCTCGCCGACGACCGACGACGGCTCGCTCTGGCACGTCGGGTCGTCGGCGACGACATCGGCATCGCGGTCGACGCGAATCAGGCCTGGGACGTTCCGGAAGCGATCTCGTGGATCCGGGACATCGCGGAGTTCGACCTGGCCTGGGTCGAAGAGCCGACGTCACCTGACGACATTCTGGGCCACGCGGCGATCGCGGAGGCGGTGGCTCCGGTGCTCATCGCGACCGGTGAGATGGCTCAGAACCGGGTCACCTTCAAACAGTTCCTCGCCAGTGGCGGCATGGGCGTGTGCCAGATCGACGCGTGCCGGGTGGGAGGGGTCACCGAGAATCTCGCGATCCTGCTGCTCGCCGCCAAAGCGGGGGTTCCCGTCATTCCCCACGCGGGCGGCTGCGGATTGTCCGAGGCGGTGCAGCATCTGGCGATGTTCGACTTCGTCGCCCTGGGCGAGGGCACCCACACCGGCGGTCGGTTGATCGAGTGGGCCGACCACCTGCACGAACACTTCGTCGAGCCCGCACGCATCGTCGACGGATGCTACGTGGCGCCGACCGCGCCGGGGTCGGGGGTCGAGATGACACAATCCGCGATTGCCACCTACCGTCACCACCCATGAACAAGACCGACAAGGCCGCCGCGGAACTGCTGGAGATGATCCGAGCCGGTCGGTATTCGGAGGGGGATCGCCTGCCGACCGAGGCGGAGTTGGTGGATGAACTCGGTGTGTCGCGGAGTGCGGTCCGTGAAGCGGTGCAGTCGTTGAGTTTCGCCGGAGTGCTCCGGGTCAAACAGGGGGGCGGCACCTTCGTCACCGACCTGCAACCGGAGCGGTTGTTGCGCTCCGCGACCCTGGCGCTGAACCTTTCCGGACACGACACCCTTGCCGAGTTGTACGCGGTCCGGCGGATTCTGGAGCCGGCGGCAACCGCGCTTGCCGTGGAGCACCTCACCGACGACGACCTCGAGGCGTTGGGGGCCGAACTCGACGCGATGCGTGCCGCAACCGACGAGGAGGCCTTCGTCCGAGCCGACATCGCCTTCCACGATCTGATCGCCGACATCGCCCACAACGCCACGCTGCGGGCGTTACTGCAGGCATTGCGCTCCGAAGCCGGGCTGGGACTGATCCGGCGAGCACGTGAAGAGGACCATGCCGAAGCCGACTCGATCGCGGAGCACGAGGCGATCCTCGACGCGCTCATTCGACGAGACGCTGCGCTCGCGCACGCAGCGACGACCCTGCACCTCGCCCAGGGTCAGCGCTGGTTGGCCGCGTCGCCGGATTGATCGATCGCCGCGCCGAGATACCGCACCCGCTGGGTTTCGGCTTCGGTGATCGTGCCGTCCGCACGAGGCCCCACATTCAACAACAGATTGCCGCCCGCGGCCCGGACCCGCCGGTAGAGCGCGACCAGCTCGTCTGGGTCGATGCGCAGGTCGTCGGTCTCGGTCGCGTTGTGGCCGAATCCCGCTCCCAACCCTCGGGTGGTCTCCCAGGGCTGGTCGAAGCCGGGGCCGGGCAGCGAGTACTCGGGTGTGCGGAAGTCCGCGAGGCGATGTCGGCCGGGAAGGAACGGTTTGTCCGACCCGCGGGGAGCGAGTTTGGCAACGACGCCGTTCAGCATCCGTCTGACGAGGGGCCGTCCGAGGCCGGGAAGAGGCGGATCCCACCGGTCGTTGATCACCGCGTCGGGCACCGCGGCGAGCAGGCGCTGTTTGAACGCCGCGACGTCGAAGCCCTTCGGGGTGCCGATGTCGCCCCACACGACGCTCGGCGAGTACCGCTCGACCAACTCGTCGAGTTGGTCGTCGATGTAGCGGATGTAGGTCTGACTCGTGGGAATGCAGGCGGGGGAGTCGACGAGTTCACGGATCGGTTCGTGATGCACCGACCAGTCCAGGCCGGTGGAGTAGTAGACCCCGAAGCGGAGCCCGACGGCCCGGACCGCTTCGGCCAACTCGCCGACGAGGTCCCGCGTGGAGTGCCAACCCTGACGCTCGGGATGGCGCACCTCGGTGGGCCACAGGCAGTAGCCGTCGTGGTGCTTGGTCACCAGCACCACGTACCCCGCGCCGCTCGCGGCGAAAAGTTCGGCCCAGCGGTGCGGGTCCCAGGCGTCCAGTCCCGCCTCGAAGGTGGCCTGGAAGTCTTCATAGGGTGCGTCGTCCCAGACCTCGCGGTGGTGCCGTGCGGTCGGGGATCCCGGGATCGTCATGGCATTGCGGTACCACTCGGAATAGGGCATGCGCTCGCCGAGGTGGCGTGGGTCCGAGCGGAGGAGTTCGGGCAACGATTCCCCGGGCCCGAGGGTCGGTGCGAATGCGGGGACGGCGAACGGTCCCCAGTGGACAAAGATTCCCAGACCGGGTTGGGAGAACCAGGCGGGCAAGGTGCGGCTCATCGGTCATGCCGTTCGTGGAGCATGCGCAAGAGCCAGAAGCGCAGCAGGCGACCCAGCGAGTAGCGCAAGAACACCACGCCTCCCACTCCGACGGCGGCCAGGCCCGCGATGCCGAGAGCGAGCTGGGTGGACTGGTCCAGGGAGTTGTCCGAACCCTGGGACAGGATCACCGCGAGCACACTGACCGCGAACCCTGCCACCATGAGAACCATGCCGATGCGCGCGTAGATCAGCTCCGCGCGCGTCCGGTCGGCGACGTCGGGAAGCCCGGCCACGAAGTCGTCGGCTTTTCGGTTGGTGTCGGTCATGGGGAGTGCTCCTCGGTTGTGGCGAAATAGGCGGCATGCAGGTGGGGACTGATTGCCGCGATCGGGCCGTCCAGGACGATCCTCCCATCGACGACGGCGACCCCGCGGTCAGCGATGTCCGCGATGGTGCGGACGAACTGCTCGACGAGCACGATCGTCATGCCCGTCCCTGACAGTGCAGCGATGCGTTCATAAAGGTCGGCCACGACCAAAGGGGCGAGACCCATCGACAGTTCGTCGATCAGCAGGACCGCCGGATCGGTCACCAACGCCCGGCTCAGGCTGAGCATCTGCTGTTCGCCTCCCGAAAGCGAACCGGCGAGCTGGCCGCGCCGCTCGCCGAGGCGGGGAAAGATCGCGTACGCGCGGTCTTCGCTCTCGCTCCGGGAGTGACCGCGCCCGCAGCTGAGCCAGAGATTCTCCGACACGGACAGGTTCGCGAAGACGCCCCGCCCCTCGGGGATCAAACACACCCCCGACGCGGCGAGGGTCGCAGGATCGATTCCGTTCACGACCCGACCTCCGAAGCACAATTCTCCGGCCATCGGCACCGACAACCCCGCGATCACCGACAGCAGGGTCGTCTTGCCTGCGCCGTTCGGGCCCAGCACCGCCAGGACCTGACCCGCGGGCACAGCCAGATCGATTCCATGGAGCACCTCGACCCCTTCATAGCCCGCCCGGACTGACCTCAACTCGATCAACGACCCAGCGCCGGTCACAGATCGGCCGCCGAGATGGGGTCGCCCAGATAGGCCGCCTGGACGGCAGGGTCGGCTCGCACCTCTTCGGGTCGGCCCGATGCAATGATCTGGCCGAAGTCGAGTACGTGGATCCGGTCGGCGGTTTGCATCACCAGATCCATGTCGTGCTCCACAAGGAGAATCGTCAGCCCATCCGACGCGAGTCGACCCAGGAGCGCGGAGAACGCTTCGGTCTCCTCGGTGTTCTGACCACTCGCCGGTTCATCCAGCAGGAGCACGGCGGGCCCGGTGACCAACGCCCGACCGAGTTCCACCAGCCGTCCGGTCCCGGTGGGGAGCGAGCCGCTGCGCACCTCGGCGACCGGTCCCAGGCCGAGCCGGGCGATGGCGGCCTCCACGGCGGTGCTCCGGTCGCGGCGGGCCAGACCTGACGCCGCGACCCACAGGTTCTCGGCGACGGTCAGCGTGCCGAAGAGTTCCAGCCGCTGGAACGTGCGCCCGAGGCCGGCACGGGCGCGCCGGTGCACGCTCAGGCCACTCAGGTTCTTCCCGTCGAGTTCGACCGTGCCGGCCCGCGGTTCGACGACACCGGTGATCACATTGAACAACGTCGTCTTGCCAGCGCCGTTCGGTCCGATGAGCGCGGTGACCTGCCCACCGATCGCGTCGAGGCCCACCCCGGCGAGCACCGTGTTACCGCCGAAGCTGACCCTGACGCCGGTGACCTTCAGGCTCATCGCCCGACTCCGAGCAGGTCGTCGAGCGCGGCGAGGTCGGTCGTGGACAGCGGCAGGTCCCGGGCGAGACGCACCGGTGATGCGCTCAACGGGGTGTCGGTGGCATTGCTGCGGCGCTCGGCTGCGAGCAGTGGCATCACGGCTATGACGGCCACCAGGACTCCCGCGAAGATCCAATTGGACAGCATGCCGGAGACCGTTGCCACGTACGCGGCGATGATGACCGCTCCGCCCGCTCCCAGCAGCTTCCACCGCGCGACCAAAGGGGCCCATCCGGGACGAAGATTGGACGTGATCGCGCCGTTGGGATCGTCGCCGAGGCCGACTCCGGCAGCGGCCGTGAGTGACGGGGTGAGTTGGGGGAACGAGGGAAACAGGTTGATCAGGAACGGTCCTGCCAACACGGTGCCGGCAGCGATCGCGGA
>DASSYG010000148.1:0-8879 GCA_035703405.1 Acidimicrobiales bacterium
TGGGGAGATCGTCGACGAATTCGACGTGGAAGACCCGCTCGTCGAGCCGCTCCCCGGTGGCATTCTCCGGGTGGACGGACGCCTGTCGATCGACGACGCCAACGACGTGCTCGACGGAGAATTGCCCAGCGGCGACTGGAACTCGGTCGGCGGTCTGATCTTCACCCAGTTGGGACGCGTGCCCGTGGGCGGGGAGATCGTCGACGTGCCCGGCTATCAGATCCGGGTCGAACGGATGCAGGGTCGCCGGATCGCCCGGGTGCGGATCGTCGCCCGGACCGAAGAGGACCCGGCTGATCCAGGCGATGCCGACGCCGACGAGGACGCCCGCGGGGCCGCCAAGGAACCGTCGAGGTGAGAAGCGGTTTCGTCACGCTCGTCGGTCGCCCGAACGTCGGCAAGTCCACATTGTTGAACCAGATCCTGGGCACCAAGGCGTCGATCACCTCCGACAAGGCCCAGACCACCCGACACGCCGTGCGTGGCGTGCTGCACCTCGACGCCGCCGACGCGGTGACCGGTGAGGACACCCAGATCGTGTTCGTCGACACGCCAGGCATCCACAAGCCGCGCACCCCGCTGGGCGAACACCTGAACGCCACCGCCACCGCCGAGATCGCCGATGTCGACGTGGCCTGTCTGGTCATCGACGCCACGGCGCCGATGGGGCGCGGCGACCGCTTCGTGGCCGAACGGCTCCCCGCCGATGCGATCGTGGTGGTCAACAAGTGCGACATCGCCAAGCGTGGCCAGATCGTCTCGCAACTCAGCGAGGCCGGCTCGCTCGACGCCGACGCCTACTTCCCGGTCTCCGCGGTCACCGGTGCCGGGGTCGCCGAGTTGGTCGATGCGCTGGTGCGTCGTATGCCCGAAGGGCCGCCGTACTATCCCCGCGACCAGGTGACCGACGTCGCCGATGCCACCTGGGTCGCAGAACTGGTCCGTGAACAGCTCCTGGCCGTGCTCCGCGAGGAGGTACCCCATTCGATCGCGACCCGGGTCACCGAATGGGACGGCAAGCGCATCCGTTGTGAGATCCTTGTGGAGCGCGAGTCCCAGAAGGGCATCGTCATCGGCCACGGCGGCTCGGTGATCGCCGAAGTCGGCACCCGGACCCGAGCGCAGCTCGACGACGACGTGTACCTGGAGTTGTTCGTCAAGGTCGACAAGAACTGGCAACGACACCCGGAACGTTTCGACCGGCTGGGTCTCTAGTGTCGGGCGAGACGCTGGCCGATCTGGCCGCGCGCACCGGCGGGGACCCCGACGCGATCGTCGAGACCTTCACCGATTGGGTACACGCCACGCGGGGACACGAGCTATACGACGCACAGACCGAGTCGTTGTTGGAGATCGTGCTCGGATCTCACGTGATCGTCGACACGCCGACCGGATCAGGGAAGTCTCTGGTCGCGGCCGCCGCGCTGTTCGACGCGGTCGCCCACGGTGGTAGGGCGTACTACACCGCACCGATCAAGGCACTCGTGTCCGAGCGGTTCTTCGAGCTGGTCGCCATGTTCGGGCCGGCCAATGTCGGCATGCTCACCGGAGACGCGGCCGTGAATGCGGATGCGCCGGTGATCTGTTGCACCGCGGAGATCCTCGCGAACCTCGCCCTGCGTGACGGGCGCGACGCGCCGGTGATGAGCGCCGTGCTGGACGAGTTCCACTGGTTCGCCGACCCCCAGCGCGGCTGGGCTTGGCAGGTGCCGCTCCTCGAGTTGGTCGACACGCGTTTCGTGCTGTTGTCGGCGACGCTCGGCGACGTGCGCCCCTTCGTCGAGGATCTCACCGAGCGCACCGGGCGCGAGGTGGCCGTGGTCGTCTCGGCGAATCGTCCGGTGCCCCTGGTGCACGATTACCGGGTCGAAACGATCACCGACACCGTGGCCGAACTGCTCGCCGGTGACGGGACGCCCGCGTACCTGGTGCACTTCACCCAGGCCGGAGCGATCGAACGCGCCCAGGCGCTGGCTTCGATGGCGGTGGCGAACCGTGCCGAGAAGGACGCGATCGCGGAGGAGATCGGCGACTTTCGTTTCGCGGCCGGGTTCGGTCGGGTGCTGGCCCGCTACGTCCGCAACGGCATCGGCGTGCACCACGCGGGCATGTTGCCGCGCTACCGACGCCTCGTCGAACGCCTCGCACAGCGCGGCCTGCTCAAGGTCATCTGTGGCACCGACACCCTCGGCGTCGGTATCAACGTGCCGATTCGCACGGTGGTGTTCACGGCGCTGTCCAAGTACGACGGCGAGAAGACCAGGTTGCTGTCGGCCCGGGAGTTCCACCAGATCGGCGGCCGGGCCGGGCGTGCCGGTTACGACACGGTGGGTACCGTGATCGCGCTGGCTCCCGAGCACACCGTCGAGAAGGCCAAGGCCGAAGCCAAGGCGATCGCCAAGGGGAAGAACCCCAAGAACGTCCGCTCCCGTAAACCCCCTCCCGGCACGGTGTCGTGGGGGAAGCCCACCTTCGAACGGCTGGTGTACGCCTACCCCGAACCGCTCGACGGGCACCTGCGGGTCACCCACGCCATGGTGCTGTCGGTGCTGGAGCGCCCCGGAGATGCCGACGCGCAGCTCACCCAGTTGCTCGAAAGCCCCTATTCGCATCGCTCCGAGGTCGCCGAGAACCTCGCCCGCGCCGCCGATATCAAGGGCTCGCTCATCGATGCCGAGATCCTCGTTCGGCTGGATCCTCCCGACGACCGAGGTCACCGCTACCACCTCGCCCATGAGGTCCAGGACACGTTCTCCCTCGACCAGCCGCTCTCGTTGTTCGCGGTCGCCGCGCTGGATCTGCTCGACCCCGAGGACCCCGACTACGCACTCGACGTCGTCTCGATCGCCGAGGCCGTGCTCGAGAACCCGCGGCCAGTGGTGATGTCCCAGCTCAAGCGGGCCAAGTCCGAGGCGATCGCGCAGATGAAGGCCGAGGGCATCGGCTACGACGAACGCATGGCCGAACTCGACAAGATCACCTGGCCCGAGCCGCTGGTCGAGCTCTTGGGGCCGATGTTCGAGGTGTACTGCCGCTCGGAACCCTGGGCGGCCGATCACGAGCTGCGCCCCAAATCGGTGGTGCGCGACATGTTCGAACGGTCGATGGATTTCGCCGACTACGTGCGCTTTCATGCGATCGCCCGATCCGAGGGCGTGCTGCTGCGGTATCTGTCGGACGCGTATCGGACGCTGTCGCGCACGATTCCCGACGAACGCTGGAACGACGAGCTCACCGACCTGATCGAGTGGCTGGGCGAGCTGGTCCGCCAGGTCGACTCCAGCCTCATCGACGAATGGGAACGACTCCAGCATCCCGACGCCGTGGTCGAGGTCGGCCCGCCGCGTGACACCCCGCCTCCGCCCCTGACCGCGAACCACCGGGCGTTCACGGTGCTGGTCCGCAACGCGCTGTTCCTGCGGGTCGAGTTGCTGGCCCGACGCGACTATGCGGCGTTGGGCGAACTCGACGGCGACGCCGGCTGGTCGGCTGGTCGCTGGGAGACCGCGGCGACCCCCTACTTCGCCGAGTACGACCGGGTCGAGATCGGCGGCGATGCGCGCAATCCCGAACTGGTGCTGATCGAGGAGCAGGGTCGCGCCTGGTCGGTCCGCCAGATCATCGACGACCCCGACGCCACCCACGCCTGGGCCATCACCGCCGAGGTCGACCTGGACGCGTCCGACGCCGAGGGCCGCGCCATGGTCACGGTCACCGCCTTCACTCAGGACTGACCCCGCCCACCCCGCTCAAGCACCGAACGAATGTCGGGGCGTCTGGAGCTCATGGGGTCGCTTTGGCCCCGGAGTTCGAGTGGGTGAGGCGGGGGTCAGAGGGTCGGGCGGACCTCGGTGAGGAAGGCCTCGATCTCGGCACGATCACGGGTCCGCTTCATCGGCGGGAGTGCATTGATGAGGTCCCAGCGGTAGCTACGCCGGGTCGCGAGGCGGGAGTCGAGTACGGCGACGACGCCGCGGTCGTCGGAGTGGCGCACCAGCCGGCCGGCGGCCTGGGCCAGCAGGGTCGCAGCGCGGGGCACGTCGACCTCGGCGAACGCCCTGGGCCCGATCGTCTCACGGCGAGCCGACAGCACCGGATCGTCCGGGCGCGGAAACGGGATCCGGTCGATGGTCACCAACTGACACGCGTCGCCTGGCACATCGACGCCCTGGAAGAAGCTCTGGGTCGCGAACAGACAGGTCGACCGTTCCGCGGCGAACTCGGCGATGAGGGCCGGCTTGGGTCGATCTCGCTGGCTGAGGATTTCGACGTCGAGTCGTTCGCGCAGCGCGTCGACCGCGTCGTCGAGCGCCCGAAAACTCGTGAACAGCGCCAAGGTTGCGCCGCCGGCCGCCGTGATCAACGCTTCGAGTTCGTCGCACAGCGCGTCGGAGTATCCCGCCGCGCCGGGAGTGGGCAGCGTGGGTGGGCAGTACAACATCGTGTTGGCCGCATAATCGAAGGGGCTCATCAGCCGCAGCTCGTCGGTGCTCGGTGCGGGCAGGCCTGCAGCTGAGACGAAATTCGCCGCGATGGTCGCGCTCGTGCAGATCGCGATGGTCTCGCCCCAGGCGCGGTCGGCGAGAAATCCGGCCACGTCGATCGGAGCCCGGCACAACGATATGCGATGTGTCGGCCCGGCCACCCACACCACGGCGCCCTCGGGTTTGCCGGTGATGAGGTGCAGGTCGTCGATCAGCGACGACGCGAGGTTCACGGCGCGGTCCCGTCGGGTGGCGACCTGGGCGTGCCCGCCGGGGTCGATGCCCCGTACCGACGCCAGGATCTTCTCGGTGCGGGACGTGGCCAACCCGACGAGGTCCGCGATCGCGCCGGTGGGTCCGTCGGTGAGGCGATCACCGACGAGAGGTTCCAACGCGGCCTTCCAGTCGGCGGTGACGTTGTCGAGCGCGCCGATCGCATCGGCGTCCTCGAGCACGGCTCTGGCCGCAGCGGCAACGGCGGTGAAGCGAGCCTCGGTCAACTCGATGCCGGCCGTTGTCGAGATGACGTCGACGAGTTGGTGGGCCTCGTCGATCACCACCACATCGTGTTCGGGGAGGAGCTGACGGTCGTTTGCCACGTCGAGTCCCCACAGGTGCTGGTTGACGACCACCACGTCGGCCTCGGCGGCGCGGTCTCGCGCCGCCTCCGCGAAACAGGTCTCGCCCATCGGGCACTTGGCCGCTCCGGGACACTCTTGGGAGGTCATCGACACCGCAGCCCAGGTGCGCGGGTCGGGTTCGGTGTCGAGTTCGGCGCGATCTCCGGTCGTCGAATGCGACGCCCATTCGGTGATCGTGGCCAGTTCACTCGGGGATGGGCGGCCACTCAGGCCCTCGAGTTGGGTCTGACCTGCCGACTTCGGATCGTTCAGTTCGGACAGCCGTTGGCGGCAGACGTAGTTCGAGCGACCTTTGAGCACTGCGAAGTCGACCGGGGAGTCGCCGTGAGCTGCGAGCCAGGGCAGATCCTTGCCCGAGAGCTGGTCCTGGAGCGCCTTGGTGGCCGTGGCCACGACCACCCGCCGCCCCGACCGCACCGCCGCCACGAGGTACGCGAGCGACTTGCCCGTCCCGGTGCCGGCCTCGACCACCAGGTGGCGGTCACGGTCGAGCGCGTCGGCGACCGCGGCTGTCATGAGGCGCTGGGCCTCGCGGTGTTCGCCGCCCTCGAGTTCCCCGGTGAGCTCGTCGAGCACCCCGATCGCGTCTTGTGCGGCAGGTGAACGAGACTCAGAATCGTCGGGCGGCACGAGGGCCAAGGGTACCTGTTCGAGCAGTCATGACGCAGTTGAGCAGGTCTGAAAGACTGAGTCCCATGGAAGGCATCGAACTCGACCCGTCCCACCCCGCGCGCCGAGCTGCGATCGCCTCGATCGGCGCGGTGGAGGCCGGCGATCGCGACAGTTGGTTGGCGCTGTTCACCACCGACGCGGTCGTCGCCGACCCGGTCGGGCCGTCGCCGTTCGATCCAGATGGCCATGGCCACCGCGGCATCGACGCCATCGGGGCGTTCTACGACGCCGTCATCGCCGACCCGCAGATCCGTTTCTCGATCCGGGAGTCCTATGTGGCGGGATCGAGCTGCGCGAACGTCGGCACGATCACCTCGACGTTCGCCGACGGCAGCGCCGCGATCGTCGACGGTATCTATGTCTATGAGGTCACCGACGACGGGCTCATCGCATCGCTACGCGCCTACTGGGAACTCGACAACCTCCGCATGACCTCGGGTTCACCCGAAGCCCAATAGTTGCCGTCGGATCGTCGGATTCCGACCTGGCGACCGGACGCGCCTGCGGACGCACCCCGATGGAGCGGCGTCGTCGCGAGGCTGATCCGTCGCACCACCCATCCGACGCCGTAACGTCGCGGCCGTGGCATTGCAGATCCCCGCCGACATCGATCCGACACGCGTCCCGCGCCATGTCGCCTGTGTGATGGACGGCAATGGGCGCTGGGCGCAGCAGCGGGGTCTCAAACGCACCGAAGGCCATGCCGCCGGTGAGGACGCCCTCTTCGATACCGTCGAGGGCGCACTCGATCTGGGCCTGGACCATTTCACCGTCTATGCGTTCAGCACCGAGAACTGGAAGCGCCCACCCGACGAGGTTCGCTACCTCATGGGATTCAACGAGGGCATCCTGATGCGCCACACCGACGAACTCGACGAAAAGGGGGTGCGGATCCGCTTTCTGGGACGCTCCAACTGGCGGGTCCCCAAGCGCATCCTGAAGCGCATCGACGAAGCGACCGCACAGACCCGGAATAACACCCGCATGTCGTTCAACGTGTGTTTCAACTACGGCGGACGTGCCGAGATCGTCGATGCCGTCCGGGCGCTCGTCGCCGAAGGCGTGCGGCCTGACAAGATCGACGAGAAGAGCATCCGACGCCACCTGTACGCCCCGGAGATCCCCGACCCGGACGTCGTGGTGCGAACTTCGGGGGAGTTCCGGATCTCGAACTTCCTGCTGTGGCAGCTCGCGTATTCCGAGCTGGTGTTCACCGATGTGCTCTGGCCGGACTTCCGCCGAGAGAACCTGTTCGACGCGGTCCGTGAGTACCAGGCACGGGATCGTCGCTTCGGTGGGGTGGCGTGAGCTCGAGGCTCTACCGTGAACGCGGCGTCGTGCTGCGCACCCACAAACTCGGCGAGGCCGACCGGATCATCTCGCTGGTCACCGAATCACGCGGCAAGGTGCGGGCTGTCGCCAAGGGCGTGCGCAAGACCACGTCGAAGTTCGGCGCCCGTCTGGAACCGACCACTCACGTGGCGGTGCAGTGCTACGAGGGTCGCAACCTCGACGTGATCACCCAGGCAGAACGAGTCGAGGTCTTCGGCACGATCCGCAGTGACCTCGAGTTGCTGCGCGACGCGGTCACGATGCTCGAGGTGATCGATCAGGTCTCCCAGGAGGGGCGCAACGACCCCGGTCACTACCGCATGCTCACCGGAGCGTTGCGGACTCTCGACGACACCCGCAGTCGCGTGGTCGCCCCGGCGTTCTTCGCGAAATTGCTCGCCCACGACGGGGTGCGCCCGGTCACCGACCGTTGCGCGGTGTGCGGCGAGTCCGCCGATCTCGTGGCCTTCGATCTCGTCGCCGGTGGCGCGTTGTGTCGGACCCACCGCTCGGGTGGTCCGGTCTCGCTCGAGGCGCTCGGCATCTTCGATGATGTGCTCTCGGGGAGGCTGAATCAGGTGCTGGATCGTCCCGCGACCAAGGCCGTCACCGAATTCGCCGGCGTGGCGACCCGGGCCGTCGAAGACCACCTGGAGCGCAGACTCCGTTCGGTCGCGGTCTTCTGAATCTCGGACGCCGACGATCAGCACGCCGTGAAGGTCACACGGTGATCGGCTTCCACGCTTTCGTCAACTCGTCGTATTCCAGCCAGGCGGCCGATGCGGGGTACCACACGACGTAGGTGCCGCGTCGCGGATCCCAGATCGGCTGCGGCATCGGCGCGATGGGCGGGACGACCGCAGCGGGATCTGGTGTGATCCACGGCGGTGGCGCCACCCCGGCGGCGGCGCGATCGACCACCAGCGTGCCTGCGGCGCGGTCACCGAGTCGCCGGTGTCCCGGTGAACTGGTCGCGGTGACGAGGGCGACGACGCCGAGGCAGAACCCGTCGACGATCCAAAGCAAGTTCCGGATCACCGATTTCCCGAACCCACACGGCTCGCCGGTGGTGTCCCGCACGACCCGGATCCCGAAGGCGGCTTTACCGGGGGTCCATCCGTAATGGCCCTCCATCCACGTAATGAGCAACCACCAACCGAGGGCCACCAGGTACCAGGCCCACGAGGCCTGGTCGAATTCCCACACCGTGTTCGACCCGGCCGGCACACAGAGGTGCCTGATCGACTGCTGCAGGTCGCAATAGGTCGAGGGATCCGCGACCGTTCGACTCTCGAAGCTCACGATCATGGCGATCAACGGGATCAGTCCGATCGCCGAGCTCATCAACGTGTCGACGATCTTGGCCCCGGCTCGCCGCCCGATCACCGCGGTCGGGTCCGCGCCGCGATCCCATGGGTCCTGCTGCGGCAGTGGACCGGCGGTCGATGATGGGCCGCCGGTCACCGGGGAGCCGGTTCGGTCGCGGAACCCGCGGTGCCACTCGGTCTCGTTCGTCGAGCATCGCGCTCAGGTGCTGATCGGCTTCCACTCTTTCGCGGTGTCGTCGTATTCCAACCACTCGGACCGCTCGGAGTCGTATTGGATGTAGGCATTGCGGGCATCGTCCCAGGTCGGCTTGTCGGCTTCGTAGCCACCACCGGCAGCTTCCGGGCCACTCGCGCCGGGAAGTTGGGTCGTCCCCGGTCCGTCCCCGGGGAGCGGCGTGGTAGGCGCCCAGGGCGTCGGGGGA
>DASSYG010000165.1:0-3110 GCA_035703405.1 Acidimicrobiales bacterium
ACACGAGCTGGGGCAAGATGAACCACACCAGGAACGCGCCGATACGCACCTGATCCGCTCGCACGGCCTCGTCGGTTCCGATGGTCAGCACCTGCATGATCCAGGTGCCACCGAACATCCCGATCAGTGCGATGACCCCGACGTACACCGTCCCCCTGGTGGCGAGCACCGACCCCATGTGTCGGACGGCCGTGGTGTCGGGCGCGTCGGCGGCCCCACGGTTCCGCCGCCCCGGCGTCGCCCCGGTGAGCAGCTCGACGAAGCCGGGCACCAACACCGAGAACAGCACGCCACCGGCCAACAACTCGAAGAGGACGTTCGAGACCTCGTTCGCCCGCTGATAGGAGTCTCCCAGATACGCGATGCCCAGCGCGCCGGCCACCGCGATCACCCGCACGAAGCCGGTGATCCGCGAGATCAGGTTGCCGACGGTGATCAGGGTCGCCGCACGGCCGAACGAGGCGCGGCGAGGTTCGTCGGTGACGCCGCTGCCGAGCGCGGTGTCGACAACGGGGTCGCGTGGCAGCGCGTCGGGACCGAGCGTCTCCGGCGGCGCCGCGAGCGGCACCGTACCTGCGTCGGGGCCGGAGTCGGGGCCGATGGCAGAGGCAGCGGACAGCGATGGATCGTCCGGCTCCGACATGGTGGGTCAAGGCTACGTGACGATCAGGGGAATCCCGGGCTCTTGTCCCTCCAGTGGGCGTCGAAGGTCTACGGTGAGACGATCGTCCCACGGAGCCGAGGAGTGAGTTGATGAGCGACGAAGAGACCCAGGTGCGCGAGCGGATCGCGGGACTGCTGGACGGCAACGATCCCAAGTCAATGTCGAACGAAGCGTTCCGTGGCGCGCAGTTCGATGCCGGGCTCGCGTGGGTGCACTTTCCCAAAGGTTTCGGCGGTCTGGAGCTCCCGCCCCGGCACCAGCGGATCGTCGACAGCGAGTTGGCCGAGGCCGGCGCCGCTCCTCCCGGATTGGGTCAGTTCTTCGGGCTGACGATGGCCGGGCCGACGATCGTGACCAACGGCAGCGACGAGGTCCGTGATCGGCTGCTCAAGCGGGCGTTCACCGGCGAGGACGTGTGGTGTCAGCTTTTCTCCGAGCCGGGCGCCGGTTCGGACCTGGCCGGACTGGCGTGTCGAGCCGAGCGTGACGGCGACGAGTGGATCATCAACGGCCAGAAGGTCTGGAACACCGGCGCCCACCTGGCCGACCGGGGCATGCTCGTGACCCGCACCGACCCGAACGTGCCCAAGCACAAGGGCATGACGTATTTCGCGCTCGACATGCACGCACCCGGCGTCGAGGTGCGTCCGCTGCGCCAGATCACCGGTGAGGCCGAGTTCAACGAGGTGTACCTGACCGACGTACGCGTTCCCGACGCTGATCGGGTCGGCGACGTCGGCGAGGGCTGGCGGGTGGCGATGACCACGCTGTCGAACGAGCGCACCACGATCGGTGGCGGGGGCGGCGGGGTGCCGCGGCCCGGGTCGGGCTCGATCGCCGAGGCCGTCCGGATCTGGAAGGAAGAGCCCGGTGTGCAGCACACCGCGGTGAACCGCGACCGGCTCATGCAGCTCTGGTGCACCTCTGAGGCGTTGCGGATGACGAACATCCGTGCCTCCCAGAACCGCAAGGCCGGCAACCCCGGCCCAGAAGGGTCGATCGCGAAGCTCGCGTTCGCCGAGAACAACATGGACGTCTATGAGTTCTGCATCGATCTGCTCGGCGCGGCCGCGCTGGTCGACTACGACTTCACGATGCGTCGTTCGGAGATGCTGGGCCTGCTCGGCCCGCCCGGGTCGAGCCGCAAGATGTTCCTGCGCTCCCGTGCCAACTCGATCGAGGGCGGCACGTCGGAGATCCAGCGCAACATCATCGGCGAGCGGGTGCTCGGCATGCCCGGCGAACCCCGCGTCGACAAGTCGGTCCCCTGGGTCGAAGTCCCCCGCAGCTGACCCCCACCCTCGCCCCACCCCCTTTTTCGAACTTCGGGGCGGATGGGGCGCATAGCCCTGCTTTTCGCGCTGCATACAGCAAGCACCGCCGCGTCGATCATTTTCGGCGCGCGCTCACGAAACACGTACCGACGAAGCGTGAGCCGTCCGCGACGATGGACAGATGACGGTCACGACCTTCACCGACGCCCGTACGTTCCTCGACGCGGCGACAGCGCTGCTCGAGGTCGACCCGATCAGCACGAACGTGATCGGATCGGTGACCGAACGCCTCGGGTCCGATGACCCCGTTGCCGACAACTTGTGGGCCACGGTGGCGAATCGAGACGACCTCGTCGGCGCGGCCATGTTGAACATTCCCTGGAATCACTTCCTCTCACGCATGCCCACCGAAGCAGCAATCGCCATTGCCGATCGGCTGCGCGCCGATTCGATCGTTCTGCCGGGGGTGACCGGCGAACGCGGCGCAGCCGGGGTAGCGCGGATCGGTCCCGTCTACACCCCACCGGATCTGCGCGGTCACGGCTACGCCGCAGGGGCCACGGCTGCAGCAGCGGCCGGCGCGCTCGCCGCGGGAGCCGCCCAGGTCATGTTGTACACGGACCCGTCGAATCCCACATCCAATGCGCTGTATGCACGATTGGGTTTCGCCCCGGACCACGACGCAGTCCAGATCAGATTCGACCCGGCTGCTTGACGACGTCGACGACTCGGAATCGCCCGGAGCAGCAGCCGTTCAGGATCCCCCGTCCGAAAACGGTCGCCGGCGGCCTCAGCCGTTCTTGGGCAACTCGGAGAAGGGGGTGTCCTTTGCCGGACCCTGCTCACGCGGCAAGCCGAGCACCCGCTCGGACATGATGTTGCGCTGGATCTGGTCGGTGCCCCCGTAGATGGGCGGCGCCTGGGCGTACAGCGCGATACCTGTCACCCCGGCAAGGAACGGGTTACCAGTCGCCTCGGTGATCGCCTCGGCGTCCTCGGGCGCATACGCGTGGAGCATGCCCTGCGCGCCGACGATCTCGAGGCCCAGATCACGCTGGAGCCGCACGATGTTCGACATCGACAGCTTGGCGATGTTGCCCATACCCGGGATCGTCTGACCCTGGGCCCGTGCGGCCTTGACCCGCTCGGCGTTGTAGCGGCCGATCTCCCCG
>DASSYG010000176.1:0-4958 GCA_035703405.1 Acidimicrobiales bacterium
CCGAACCCGACCCGGCACTCGTCCAGGTCGTGCACGCCGGCGCTGGGTTGGCGGCCTGGCAGGTCGGTTCCACCGACGAGGCCCGGGCAGCGTTGGATGCGGGGTGTGACCTCGTCGTCGTCCAGGGATTCGAAGCCGGCGGTCACGTCCACGGCGACCGGCCGCTCGATGAACTGCTGGCCCAGGTGCGTGCGATGACCGACCGGCCGATCGTGGCCGCGGGAGGCATCGGAACCGCGGCCAGAGCTGCCGCCTTGCTGGCCGCAGGCGCCGACGCCGTGCGGATCGGCACGCGCTTTCTTGCCTCGGCAGAGGCCGACGTGCATCCTGACTATGCCGCCGCGCTCGTCGCCGCGAGCGCGGACGACACCGTGGTGACCGAGACGTTCGCGCTGGGCTGGCCCGACGCACCACACCGGGTGTTGCGATCCAGCATCGAAGCCTCCGACCTGTCCCCGGCCCAACGGCTGCCGCTGCCCCCGGGACGGAGCTTCGATGGAGACGTCGGTGCCGCCGCGCTCTATGCGGGTCGGTCGGTCGACGCGGTCACCGGTGAAACCACCGCAGCGGAGATCGTCGCCGAATTCGCGGCGGCGTTCGTGTGACGTCGGAAAGCGCGCGGATGCGGGCGCGTCAGTCCGGCTCGATGTCTGCCGCGGTCAGCGCTTCCTCCGGCGGATCGGCCGACGGGATGGGTCGGCCCTGGATCCGTCGATACTCGGCCACCATGTTGATCACGACCGCCGTGACGGGTACCGCGAGGAAGGCGCCGGCGATGCCGAATGCGGCACCGCCTCCGGTGATCGCGAGCAGGATCACCACCGGGTGCAGGTCGAGCTGCTTGCCGTAGATGACCGGTGCCAGCAGGTCGTTGTCGAACTGCTGCACGAGGACCGCGACGGCCAGCACGATCAACGCGCCGCCGATGCCGGCGGTACTGAGTGTGACCAGTACGGCGATGGCGCCGGCAAAGATCGCCCCGGCGAAGGGGATGAACGCCATGATGAACGTGATCAGCCCGACGGGCACCGCCAACTGCCCACCGACCAGTGCCACCGCGGCACCGATGAGCACCCCCTCGAGCAGGCCGAGCAGGGCCGCCCCACGCAGATAGCCCCCGAGCGTGGCCCAGGCGGATCGGGCCAGGCGGCGTGTCGGTTCGCGTTGATGGGCGGGCACCAGGGTCAGGATCCATCGGGTGAAGCGCGCGCCGTCCTTGAGCGCGAAGAACGTGATGACGAGTCCGAGCACGATCCCCACCAGCACCTCGAAGGCCACGACGACCCCCGAAGCGACAGCGCTTCCCGACGAACTGAACCAGTCTTCCAGCCACTCGGTGGCATCGTCGCGCGCGTTCTGGATGTCCTTGTGCGTCAGGTCGCCCGGACCATCCTTCACCAACCAGTTCTCGATGTCGTCGATCGACTGGCTCACGGTGGGACCGATCTGGTCGGACTGTTGGCCGACGGCCACGCCCACCAGACCCAGCACGGCACCGAGCAGCAAGACAAAGCCCAGCAGTACCGACACCGCCGCCAGCGCCGGCGGCCACGAGTGGCCCCGTAGCCAGTTGGCCGGTCCGATCAGGACCCGCGACAAGAACGCGGCGAGCACGAGCGGCAGAAAGACCACCCAGAGCTTGCCGACGAGCCACAGCATCCCGGCAAGCACCGCGGCGATGACCAGCAGCCGCCACGCGTACGCGGCCAGCCGGTCGACGACCGGAGATACCTGCGTCGGGCGGTCACGAGGCATCCCGCACACTGTACGGGGCCGGCCCGGCGCGCCCGGGCCAGGCCGACGCCAAGCGGCCGATGTCGGGTGTCAGGCGGACTGCAACAGCCGGTCGCGGTACATCGACGCGTCGAGCGCGGCGGGCTCAGTGCCCGAGATGAACTCGGAGAGCAACTCGATGACCTTCGTCGGAACTTCGATCTGCGGGAAGTGCCCGACCCCTTCGAGTATCTCGATCCGCGCCGCGGGCATCGCCTCCCGGGCATGTTCGGCGTGGGCGACGGGGATGATCTTGTCGTCGTCTCCCCAGATCACGAGAGTCGGCATCTCGCTGGTCAGATACAACCGGTCCTCGGCGTTCACCGCTTGGCCACCGATGTCGATCACCGACCGCAGTGTGCGCAGGAACGCCCGACGGGTGTCGCCGTCGCCGAGTGAGTCATAGGCCCGCCACATCTCATCCAGCCGATCCGCCCGCACCCCTCGGTCGCCCAGCCAGTGGCGCACGGCGTTGCCCGCATCGCGCACGAACCAGGGCGCGGCCACGCTCAGCACCGCCTCGGCACCCGGAACCGACAGCAACCGCAACAACAGGTTGACCTCACGTCCCAGTCCACCGGACGATACGAGGACGAGCCGCTCGCACAGTTCGGGGTGTTGATACGCGAACTGCATCGCCACGCCGCCACCGAGCGACTGGCCGACCACCGTGACCGGCCCGGCGTCGAGCCCGATCAGCAGGTCGCGGAGCGAATTGGCTGCCGCGCCGAGTGAGTAGTCCCCGGGCAGCTTGGCCGACCGTCCGTGACCGGGCAGGTCGGGAGCGATCACGACATGGTCGCGCGCCATCGTGGGCATGACATGACGCCAGGTGTCCGAGCTGCCGGCCATACCGTGAATGAACAGGATTGCATCGTCACCGTCACCAGCCATGCGGTAGGCGACATCGCGGTGGTGAAGGGAGATGATGCTGGGATCGCTCACCCTTCAAGTGTGCCCGGTTCGCCCGCCCGATGTGTGGATCACCCGTGGCGCACCTCAGCGCCTCCACTCGGTGAAGGTGCCTGACACCCCCTCGTTCTTCAGGTAGTCCTCGAACTCGGCTGTGGTCGTGAATCGGCGACCGAGTTCGACCAGAAGATCATCACCATCGGCCATGCCGAGCAGCGCACCGAGCCGATCGGTCTCGGCGGGCGAGAGTTCGCGGGCGAACTCGAACTCCGTCGGGCCATGATCGTGCTGCACCCCGGGCCCGGTGTCGAATCCCTGGATCGCGAGACTGCCATCGGCGTAGTGCACGACCGCGCGCCACATCGTCCCCTCGGCGACCTCGGTGTCGGTGAACACCAAGATCCTGGACGTTCGTTGTTCTCCCTCACTGTTCATGGTCACATCATCGCCAGCGCCTGTGACATCGAAGCACTCCCGGATCACTGGTCCGGATCGATCCGCGCCGATCCGGTTCGTCGGGATGATGTGAAGAATGCACCAGCGCCACATGGAGGCCACTCCGCGGCGACCGAGACCTACCAGCACACCTCGACGTCGTATGCGGCGATCGCACCGTCTGCCGAAACGAGGCTGAGCTGCTCGACACGGGCCTGGGCGATCAGCATCCGATCGAACGGGTCCCGATGGTGGTCGGGCAGTCGGGCGACTTCAGCGCCGTGGACGAGGGCGATGGAAAGCTCGGTCATGCCGAGCTGACCGAGCATCTCACGGTCAGGGTCCGGAAAGTTGAGGCGACCACGAGCACGCTTGATCGCGATCTCCCATCCCGACGCCGCCGATACCCAAACGTCATTGTCCTGATCACGGATCGCCGCAGCAGCTCTGGCCGACAGGCGACCAGGATCACGCGCCGCCCAGATCAGCGCGTGCGTGTCGAGGAGCAATCTCATGCCCGTTCGAAGTCGTCTGCCACGTCGTCGAGCGGCGCGTCGAAATCGTCACTCATGAAATAGTCCGGAACATCGATGGTGCCCAGTTGCCTCTGTTCATCGAGGCGGTCGACCGGGACGAGACGAACCTCTGCCTTCCCGCGCCGGCCGATGGTGATCTCCTCACCGGCGAGCGCGCGTTCGAGAAGGCCGCTCAGCGAAGCTTTCGCCGCGGTGACGGTGAGGACGGCCATGAACATACTCTAGCAGACCAGACCAGACCAGACCAGACCAGACCAGACCAGACCAGACAAGACCAGAACTGGTCTGGATCAACTCCTCCGGGCCCGCGTCTGTGAGAGCGGGCCGGCATCCGGAGTCAGCGCCCACACCGTCAGATAAGCGATACCGAAGAACGCAGTCACGGCCAGTGCGACACCGGTGATCCTGGCGTCGGCGAACGGGCTCCGGACCCACGAAAGCGTGCCATGGGCGATCGAGTCGGGCTCGGTGAGCAGATCCCAGGAGTTCCAGCGTTGAAACCGACCGATCGCCACGCCGATGCCGGCGGCCACGACCGCGGCTGCCACCACCAGCCATCCGGCCGCTCGTCCGGTTTCACGCTCGGCCCGACGGTGCACGATCCGCAGCGACACCACAGCGAGCAACGTGCCCGTCCAAGCGGCGAAACCGAACTGGAGAATGTGGCGCCACAAGGTCGATCCGTCGACGAGATGTACCAGGTCGGTCACCAGGTACAGGGCGTTCGGCAGAAACACCAACCAGACGACCCCGGCGACGACTGCGACGGGCCGACTGGCGCGGGAAACCGCGATGGCAGCGACGAGCGGGACCCACGCCAAAAAGAGATTCCAGACCAGGAACCTCGAGGTGAGCACGGGAATCCCGATCGGGTCGACCACACCGAGCACCACGGTCAACGCGCTCGACGCGATCAGCGAACCGACGAGCACCATGTCGCGGGCGCTCACTCGGGCGGTCATCATCTGTCCAAGTATGTCGTCAGGCCGGGACGATGCCACCGGCCGATCCCACGAACGCTGCTCTGGAAAGCGGGCAGGAGAGTCTGCAGGCTCGGGGCTGCTCGTCGGTACTTCTCGACGCGCTCGGTCAGCCGATACCCACGAATCGACGCTGAGTTCGTCGAACCCGCGTTGGCCGATTCACTTCGTCGATTCACTTCAGTGACGATGATGACCGGAGCACCCAGGCCCGAGTGTTGCCGCGGCGCGCGAGGGCCTCACATGATGAGGCCGAACGGGGCTCAGTCGTCGCCCCGCAGGAGCCGGATCGTGTTCACCCGGTTGCCACGTCGCCACTCCG
>DASSYG010000258.1:0-6566 GCA_035703405.1 Acidimicrobiales bacterium
TGAATGGGTGTTGCTCGACAGTGACCCGTACTTCGCGGACAACGGCTTCGTTCACGGCGCGGCTCGCCTGTGGACCTCCGACGGGAGACTCGTCGGCATCGCGTCGCAATCCGCGGTGGCGAGGATCTTCTCCGGGGTGTGAACGCGCTCCCGGCGCCCGAGACCATGCTGGCTGCGCGTTCGGCCGACGCCTGGTTGTGCCAGGCTGCGATGAGCCTGTTCCTCATCGCTCCGGGAAGCCCATGACCCCGCCGGTTCCTCTCGTCATCGGACTCGACGTCGGCACCTCGTCGGTGAAGGCGGCGGTGTTCGGTGCCGATGGTGCACGAGGCGCCGTCGTGCGCCGAGCCGTGTCCACGACGAACGACGGGCACGACCACGTCACCCAGGAGGTCGATCAGCTCCGCGATGCGACCCTCGGTGCACTCGCCGAGACGGTCGCTCACGCTCCTCGGCGACCCGACGCGGTGGCGGTGTGCACCGCGATGCACGGTCTCGCCGGATTGGACGCAGCCGGTCGACCCCTGACGCCTCTCGTCATCTGGGCAGATCATCGGGCGACGGAGATCGTGGAAGCGTGGAAGCAAACGGGAACCGCCGCGTTCGTCCACCATCGGACCGGGGTGCCGCTGCATCCGATGGCCCCTCTCGCCAAGCTGGCCTGGTTCGCCGAGGCCGAGCCGGCAACAGCGCAGCGCGTGACGCGCTGGGTGGACCTCAAGGCGCTGGTGCTGCAATGGCTGACCGGCGAGGCGGTGACCGAGATCTCCTCTGCCTCGGGATGGGGACTGATGGACATCCGGTCCCACCTCTGGGACCACGACGCGCTCGAGTTGGCCCGGGTCGACGAGACACGACTGCCCGGCATCGAATCGTCGACCGCGATCCGTCCCTTGATCACGGGAGCCGCTGAGCAGGTGAGCCTGCCCGCGGGCACACCGGTGATCCTCGGTGCCGGCGACGGCCCGTTGGGCAATGTCGGAGTCGGGGCGATCCATCCGGGGGTGGCCGGTCTGTCACTGGGGACGAGCGGCGCGGTGCGGGTTGTGGTCGACCACGTTCCCGAGCGGATACCGGGCCTGTTCTGTTACGCGCTCACCGAGCGCCAATGGGTGCTGGGCGGTGCCGTGTCCAATGGTGGCAACATCACGCGCTGGTTGGCTGATGCCCTCCTCGCACACCCCAGCGGCGAATCGTGGCGGGACCGCGAGGCAGTACTCGCGCTCGCCGCGTCGAGCGCGCCGGGCTCCGACGGTCTGGTGATGCTGCCCTATCTCGTGGCCGAACGGGCTCCCCTGTGGGACGCCGAGATGCCCGGCGCCTATCTCGGGGTGCGGCGCGGCCACACCGCGGAGCACTTCGCCCGAGCGGCCATCGAGGGCGTGAGTGCCGGTCTCGGCGTCGTGGCCGATCAGATCGCCGCGCGGGCGCCGTGCACCGAGGTGCGCGCCACCGGGGGCACGATGCGTTCACCGCTGTGGCGAGCACTCGTCGCCGCCGCGCTAGCGCGACCGATGATCGTCGGTCACGCGCTGGAAGGTTCCGCGCTGGGAGCGGCGGTCATGGGCTTGGTGGGTCTGGGAGAGGCCGACGACCTGGCGAGCGCACGCCGGCTGCTGGTCGGCGACGACTCGAATGATGACCGGGTCCCGGTGTCGGCCGAGTTGGCCGAGGCGGCCGCGGCCACCCGGCGCCGGATCGCCGCACTCGGCGGTCAACTGGCCGAGGCAACGAGTGCGTACGACCCCGCCCCACTCGAACTTCGGGAGGTTCCGCCTGAATAGCGCACGCTTCCTCCCAGAGTTCGACCGCGGGGGCGGTTGTCGGGGCGCGGTCGGGGGTGAGGTGGGGTGAGTGGTGGGCGCGCGGTCAGGAGAGGGTGTTGGGGACGTGACCGTGGGGTCCGAAATAGCCGATGTGGACCTTGCCCGTCGACCCATGACGGTCGTCGTGGAAGTAGATCCGGGGAATCTGGTGATTGCCGCCCTCGGCGATCTTGAGGTGCGCCTGCATCTCGGTGCGTCCCGACCGGTCCACGGCCTCGTCGACGGGGAACGACCGCTTGGAACGCAACGACTCGTTGGACATCACGGTCTCGGATTCGCGCATGGCGAGCTTCTTCTTGGTGGCCGGCCACGTGAGTGCACAGCGACTGGCGAGGCACCATTCCCAGAAGCCGGGGCGGAACTCGTCGTCCCGGGCGAACGCGTCGAGCGCGAGAAGGCCACGCCATGCGGTCCGGCCCCAGGTACCGGCCTCGATCGTCTGGTCGAGCTTGGCGAGATCCCGACAGGCCGCATCGGGCAGCACGATGCCGGTGAGGTGACGCTGCGCAGCGCGTGCTGCAGCGACGAGCCCGTTGACGTCGGGCGGCGGATCAGCGGGGCCGAGGGACGTTGCTCTGACGCCGGCGTTCTGCAACCTGGCCAGCGCGGCCTGCAGAAGATTGACCCGGGATTCCGCGTCTTCAAGATCGGCCACCAACTCGAGCGTCTGATCGCCGGCCTGAGCGAGTTGGTGTTCGAGATCGAAGACCCGCTCGGCGAGTTCGTCGCGTTCGGCGATGACGGCTTCGGTGTCGGCTTCGAGAAGCGGCCGGAGGTCGGGATACTCCGACGGGGCACTCCGTGCAGCGATCGCGGGGGCGAGCATCTGGATGATGGTGTGGGGAACCCCGCCCGGATCGCGCCGTACGCGCTCCGGTTCGAGTCGACGGTGCCTTGAAGGGTTCGGCTCGTCCGGCGACACGCCAGGCAGATACACCCGCACCTCTCCCGGAGCGACGGTGAGTTCCTCACCCAGCAACTCGGTCAGGTTGACCCGGCCGACGACCGACAGCAGGTGGACCGCGGCGCTCCCTGCCAGCACCCGCGCCGCGTGCAGGCCGGCTTCGAGCACCTGTTTCGGATCGGCGTCGGGTGTCGCGGCGTACACGACGAGGGGGAGGTCGCGCTCGGGGTTCCGCAGCAGTGCGACGAACCCGGGCACCTCCTCGGGGCGCAGGGCGCGGGGTGCGGAAGTGAGCGGCACCGGTCCGCGGCGAGGTCGCACGCCGGTCGAGATCAATCGGGTCGACAGGGCCGGAGCCTGGACGCTGAATGTCGGGAAGCTGCGGCGGCTCACACGCTCGCGGTCGACCCAGACCGATGCCGGCGCACCGGCGGGGTGGGTGGTGATCAGCGTGGTGCTGTAGCGGGTCACCCTGTCGTCGACGTGCAGTGAACACCGCTGGATCGAGCCGGTCTCGTCCGCTCCAGCACGGATCAACGTGGTGGAGTCGCCGACGGGTACGTCGGCCCCGACGGCGAAGGTGCGTTCTCCCGGGTGACGGAGTCCGACCCACCATGCGAACGCGCCGAGGGCACGTCGGTGGATGTCATCGGGTTCGTCCTGCCAGATCGCCCGGTAGATCAACGACACGTTGCGCACCTCCTCACTGGGTGGGTCGACATCGAATCGGACACGTGCCATCCTGGCGCGCCGACGACGCCTGCCGGTCCGATGGGGGTCGGCTCAGTGCACCACCCGTGCGCCTCCTGGCGCCGACAACTCGACCCAGGTGCGTCCTGGGTTGAGCTTTATCGGGTTGCCCTTGGTATCGGTGAAGGTGGTGATCGCCTCGTTCGAGGTCTTCGTCCAGGTGCCTTCGATGAGATGCGAGTCGGTGAGCACCCAGCATGCTCCCGACCCGATCTGCTCGGCGACGTAGACCGGGCTGCCCCCCACGTCGACATCGCCGTTGCGGCGGTATTCGACGAACTGGACGATGACGTTCCGCGGGGCGACCTGAGTGCCGCGTTCGTCGACGTGGGGGGTGCCACGTTGCCAGCGGGCGAAACCGTTGCGGTTGGCGTCCCAACGCCAGTCGACCGGCGCGCCGCGGGTGACCCCGAAGTCGACGTGGACCTCTCTGATCTTCCGCGCGCCCGCACCGCGGCCGTCGCCCGCCATGCGGAACTGGAAGATCGGGGCGGGCGGCTGCGCGTCGGCGGGAGCGTGCGCCCACAGTTTCGCCGTCGACGAGTAGAAGTTGTGCGGGGCGACCTTGCCGCCGACGCCACGGCGTTCATAGGCGTCGCCTGCGACGTCGGGGCCGATATCGACCACGGGTGCGGCACGGACCGCCCGGGTCACGCCGGGGTTGGCTCCCGACCAGGCGAACAGCGGACGTGTCAGCGCGGAGATGATCGGGATGTCGGTCAGGCGGGCCGAGCGAATGGGGCCGACGGGGTCGGACTGGGTCGACTGGAACACCGCGGCGAACCGGGTGACCGATCCTTCGACGCGTTCTTCGTAGACGACATCGGCCTGGTTCAGTCCGAGTTGTGGGCGAGCCGGAGGGTCGGCGTTGTCGATCTTGACCACGAGGGCCGGTCGGCCGGCGGCGGCGAGGTCGGTCGTCGGTGCGCCGGTGAGGGGCGCGACGATCGTCGGTTTGGGAACCGTGGTGGTCGTGGTCTCCGGCGTCGTCGAAGCGGGCGCGGTGACCGGCGTGGGCTTCTCGGCCCCACATGAGCATCCGGCGAACGCCAACGCGAAGGCGCCGAGCAACGCGACCGACCGAAATCTTCCTCCGGCAGACACGGGGACGAGTCTGGCAGGGATCACCCCTCGCGCCGGGGATCGGATGGAGCGAAGTGGACGTGACTTCGGCCACGGCGCCTTCCGCCCGGGTACGCCGGGGGTTACCATCGGTAACATGGAAAATCTTGATGTGGTGATCGTCGGCGCCGGTCTGTCAGGCGTGGCTGCCGCTCACTACCTGAAGACCGAGTGTCCGTGGGCCGACTTCGCGATCCTCGAAGCGCGCGACGCGATCGGCGGAACCTGGGATCTGTTCCGTTACCCGGGGGTGCGGTCGGATTCGGACATGTACACGCTCGGCTATTCGTTCCGGCCGTGGCCGGGCGACAAGACCATCGCGGATGGCGCCTCCATCCTCGATTACGTGCGCACCGTCGCCGCCGACGAAGGCACCGACCGCAAGATCCGGTACCACCGCAAGGTCGTGGCCGCCGAGTGGTCGACCGAGGACGCCCGCTGGACGATCACCATCGACAACACCGAGACCGGCGAGACCGAACAGCTCACCGCTCGTTTTCTGTTCTCGTGCAGCGGCTACTACCGCTACGACCGTGGCCACCAGCCCGACTTCGCAGGCCTCGACGACTACCGGGGCACGCTCGTGCATCCGCAGTTCTGGCCCGAAGACCTGGACTACGCGGGCAAGAAGGTCGTCGTGATCGGATCGGGAGCCACCGCCATCACGCTCGTCCCGTCGTTGGCGAAGACCGCCGACAAGGTCACGATGCTGCAGCGCTCACCGACCTACATCGTGTCGCTCGCCGAATCGTCGCCGCTGGCCGACAACCTGCGCCGGTATCTTCCCGGCGACCTCGGAGGCAACGTCACCCGGTGGATGCTGGCGATGGGGTCCCAGGGGCTGTACCGATTCTCGAAGATGCGTCCCGACCGGGTCCGCAAGTTGCTCCTGAAGGGTGTGGCGGCACGGCTGCCCGACGACTATCCGGTCGACGAGCACTTCAACCCCCGGTACGACCCGTGGGACGAACGACTCTGTGTCGTGCCCAACGGCGACCTGTTCACCGCGATCCGGGACGGTCGGGCCGAGGTCGTCACCGACACGATCGACACGTTCACCGAGCACGGCATCCGTACCTCGTCGGGCACCGAACTCGAAGCCGACATCGTCGTGTCCGCGACCGGACTCGACCTGGTCTTCATGGGCGGCGTGGAGTTGACCGTCGACGGCGAGATCGTCGACATCCCCGAACAGTTCGTCTACAAGGGCATGATGCTCACCGGCGTGCCCAATGCCGCCGCCGCGATCGGGTACACGAACGCGTCGTGGACGCTCAAGTGTGAGCTCACCTGTGATTACGTGACTCGCCTGTTGAACCACTTGCGTGCCACCGGCCTGCGCCAGTGCACCGCCATCGCCGCTGACCCCCACATGGCCGAACAGCCGCTGTTGGGGCTGTCCTCTGGGTATGTCACCCGGGCGGCCGATCGGCTTCCCAAGTCCGGGACGAGCTATCCCTGGCGGGTCGACCAGAGCTACCTGAAGGATTACCGAGCGACCAAAGGGCGTAGCATCGTGGACGGCGTCATGCGCTTCTCCAACCCCGACCCTGACGCCGTGAGGCCGATCGTGACCAATCCCGCTCCCACCGCGCCGCACGATCGCTTCGAGGGGCGGGTCGCCGCGATCACCGGAGCCGGTTCGGGGATCGGCCGCGCCCTCGCGGTCGAGCTCGCACGGAGAGGAACCCACCTCGCGCTCAGCGACATCGACGTCGACGGCATGGCCGAGACCGTCACGCTGTGTGAGGGACGCGGCGTCAAGGTCACTGCCACGAAGCTGGACGTCGCCGACCGTGCCGCGGTCGAGGCGTGGGCCGACCAGGTCGTCGCCGATCACTCACAAGTGAACTTCATCTTCAACAACGCCGGCGTCGCGCTCGGCGCGACGGTCGAGGGAGAGTCCTACGACGACTTCGAATGGTTGATGAACATCAACTTCTGGGGAGTCGTGTACGGGACCA
>DASSYG010000092.1:0-4357 GCA_035703405.1 Acidimicrobiales bacterium
TGGCGAAATCGCGGCGGCACCGGGCTTCGATCCGGCCACCAAGACGATCACCCTCGGCGTGCTCACACCGACCAGCACCACCGCGAAGCTGATCAGTGACCCTCTCACCGCCGGCAACAAGGCGTTCTACGACCAGTTGAACGCCGAAGGGGGCATCGACGGCAAGTACAAGGTGAAGCTCGAGGTCAAGGACAACAAGTACGGCAGCGGAGACAACACCGCCACCGCAACCGCCTACGGCCAGATGAAGGGCAACGTCGCCGCGTTCCAGCAGGTGTTGGGGACCGACCCGGTGCACTCGATCCTGTCGGACCTCGAAGACGACAACATCATCGCCGGGCCCGCGACTCTCGACGCCGAGTGGTACCAGGAAGCCAACCTGATGCCGATCATGTCGCCCTACCAGGTCGAGGTCGCCAATGGCCTGTGGTACTACGTCAACAAGATGGACGGAAAGGGCAAGAAGGTCTGCACGCTGACCTCTGACGACGGCTACGGCAACGCCGGGCTCAACGGGGTGAAATTCGCCGCGGACGAGCTCGACGTCGACCTGGCCGACACCCAGAAGTTCAAGACCGCGCTCACCGGGGGCACTTATGATGCCCAAGTCCAGTCGCTGCAGCAGAGCGGCTGCGAGGCCGTATTCCTGACCTCGCTGCCGTCGGACACACTCGGCATCTTCAACGCGGCGATTTCCAAGAAGTTCGAACCGATGTGGATCGGCACTTCTCCGACCTGGATCAACCTGCTCGCTGCCGGCGACGTCGGCGCGTACTCTGCTGAGCACTACGTGGTCGCGGCCGAAGGTCCCGAATGGGGCGACACGTCGATCCCGGGGATGAAGAAGATGCTCGAGGCCGTGAAGAACTTCGCCCCCGACATCGAGCCGAACTTCTACTTCGCCTTCGGTTACCTCCAGGCCACCGCCATGTCCCAGATCCTCACCAAGGCCGTGCAGGACGGGGACATGTCCCGCGAGGGCATCATGAACGCCATGAACTCGGTCGGCAAGTTGACCTTCGACGGTGCGGTCGCCGACCAGAAGTACGGTGCGCCCGACGATCGTGAGCCCGGTCGTGAGACCACCATGTTCAAGGTCACTCCCGACACGGTGAAGACCAACGGTGGTCTGACCCTGTACGCCGATGACGCCATGAACTTCACCAGTGACGTCGCCAAGGACGTGCCGCTCACCAACTGATCGTCGGAGCAGGGACCAGCCCTGCCCCCTCGACCCGATCGAACTTCGGGAGGTTTTGTGCGCAGAGCGCGCATTACCTCCCGAAGTTCGTCGTTTTCAGAGTTCCGCGTAGACGGCGTCGATCAGCGCCCGGTTGCACTTCGACTGCCAGCGCGGGATCACTCGATTCATCACGTAGCCGAACGCGATGCGCCCCTTGCGGTCGCAGAAGCCGAGTGCGCCGCCGGTGCCGAAGTGGCCGAAGGCGCCCGAGTTCGGCCCGAGCGGGCGCCGCTCGGTCGTCGGATTGAAGCCGAGCCCGAAGGTGACCTCCTCGCCCAACACGGGGCAGGGGCCGATCGACTGGGGGCGGGTCGCCTCCGCGAGCAGATCCTCGGAGAGCAACCGGTCGGCTTCGCCGAGGGCGGCGTAGATGCGGGCGATACCCCGGGCCGAGCCGTGGCCGCTGGTCGAACCGATCTGCGAGGCCCGCCACTCCGGTGAGTTGACCACGCCGATCGACGCGTAGCCGGGCGGGTTGAAGTAGCTCTTGGCGATCATCGCGGTGTCGCCGGTCAACCTGCCCAACTCATCGGGTGACCACTCGGGGATCTCCTGGTTCGGCGACCAGAGAAGCTCCGCGCACCGATGCTGTTCGGCTGCAGGCACCCCGAAGTGGACGTCCGCGTCGAGGGGTCGGGCAAGTTCCGCCAGCGCTGCTCCGGGCATCGACCCCGATGTTCGATGCACGAGCTCACCGATCAGGTGACCGTAGGTGTTGGTGTGGTACACGTGCCGCGACCCGGGTTCGAACCAGGCCGGGGTGCGGGCGAGCGCGGCGGTCATCACTGACCAGTCGAACAGGTCGTCATCGGTGAGTGGCTCTCGGATCGCCGGGACGCCCGCCCGGTGGCACAGTGCGTGGCGGATCGTTGCGTGCTCCTTGCCGCGGTTGGCGAACTCGGGCCACACGTCACCGATCGGGTCGTCGAGCCCGACGGCCCCGGTGTCGACCTGGCGGAGCAGCAACAGACCCAGCAATGCCTTGCCGACCGAGTAGAAGTCACAGATCGTGTCGAGCTGCCAGTGACGGGTTCGGTGCGCGTCTGCCCAGCCACCGACCAGGTCGACGACGACCTCGCGGTCGTCGATCACACAGACCGCAGCACCGACCTCTCCCCGGTCGACGAAGTTGCCGACGAAGGCGTCGCGAACCGACTCGTACGGGGGCGCACACTCGCCCGAAATGGGAACCTCCACGTCGTTCAACGTATCCGACGAGTGACTGGCTACGGTGAGACCCAGGATCCCGATCGACGTCGAACCGGAGGAATCGCCATGACCGACCAAGTGGCCTCGACCGACCGCTCACGGCGCTACGAAACCGACCGTTACCTCTCCGCGGTGGGTCTGAACTGGTACGACAGCGACCCCTCACTGCAGTTCCTCGTGCACGCCGCTTTCGACGCCGACGGACAGTCCTGGGCCGAGCCCCACCTGGAGCGGCTCGGCGCGCTCATGGGCGGTCCGGTGGCCGAGTGGGCGGTCGAGATCGACCGGAACCCGCCGTATCTGGAGCGCTACGACCGGTGGGGTAACGAGACCAGCCATGTCGTGCTGCCGCCGGCCTTCCAGGCATCACGCGCCGCCGTCGAGGGCGACAACTTCTCCTCGGACGCCTTCCGGGCCAAGGCCACCGAGGCCGGAGTGGATGCGAACCTGATGACCGCGGCCTGGGGCTATCTGCTCAGCCAGGCCGACGTCGGCATCTACTGTTCGGTCGGCACGGGGCGCGACATGGTCGAGCGGCTCTCAGAGGCGTTCGCTCCGGACCACGTCCACGCCCGGGTCCGCGAACTGCTCAGCGTCGAGGACGGGACGGCGACCACCGCCCAGATGTTCACCGAACGCGCCGGAGGCGCGGACCTGCGTGCACTGGAGACCACGGCGACCCCCGAGGGCGACCACTACCTGCTCGACGGTGTGAAGTGGTTCGTGTCGAACGCGCATTCTTCGACGTTCATCGTGCTCGCAAAGATCGCCGGGTCCGAAGACGTGAAGAGCTTTCTGGTGCTGCGTGAACGGATGGACGGCACGCCCAACGGGGTGCACGTGCGCCGCCTCAAGGACAAACTCGGCACCAAATCGGTGCCGTCGGGTGAGGCCGAGCTGATCGCCGCCGAAGGCTGGCTGCTGGAGCGTCGAGAGGAGTCCGCGGCGCCGCCGGCCAGCGACGGCCGACTGCGGGGCGGCCTGGGAGGCCTGATGGCCCTCACCAACGGGGCACGCATCGGGATCGCCAACATGGGCCTGGGCTGTGCCCGTCGCGCCCTCGTCGAGGCGATCTGTTACACCCGGGCGCGTGAGGCATTCGGCAAGCCGGTCATCGACCAGCCGCTCGCAAAGCGCAAGCTGGCCGAGCTGATCGTCGAGGTCGAGGCCGCGCAGGCGCTCGTGTTCGAAGGGTTCACCCAGACGCGGCTGCGGCTGTGCGCGCCGATCGTGAAGATGCGGGTGGCCCGTCTGGGGATCACCGCGGCATCCGACGCGATCGAACTGCACGGGGGCAACGGCTACATCGAGGACTGGCCCGTCGCCCGGATCCTGCGTGACGCCCAGGTCAACCCGGTCTGGGAAGGACCCGACAACATCCTGTGTCTGGACGTCGCTCGGGGGATCCGCCGCAACCACGGTGAGGTGACCTTGCTCGAACGGTTCCGTGAACTGCTGGCCCAGGCCCCAGGCGACGACCCGGCCACCGAGAAACTGGTCATCGACGCGGTCGAAGACGTCGCCGAGACGATCGAACGCTGGAAGCGCCTGGAAGGCGATGTCGCCGAAGCGAAGCTCTTTCCGCTCACCGAGTATCTGGCCGACGTGTGGTCCGCCGCGCTGCTGCTGGCGCAATCCGGTGCGGAGAAGCGTCTCGGTTGGGCCCCGGCGGGACGCAAGGCGCTGGTCGCCCGGCTGTTCGTCCAGCGGCATCTCGCGCCCACGCCCGCGCACCGTGGGATCGACGAGCCCTGTGAGGACGTCGATCGTTTCGACGAGCTGCTCGCCGGCGCGTTCGTCGACCCCCGCGTCTGATCGACGCCACGGATGCCCCTGTCAGCAGTGTCCGGTCGGTCGACCCGACGACGGGCCGATCAACCGGAGTCGGCCGGACCGACATCCAGG
>DASSYG010000167.1:0-3522 GCA_035703405.1 Acidimicrobiales bacterium
ATCGACGCGGCCCAGGCCCATCAATCCGCTCATGACCGTGCCGACGGTGCACTGAAGGCACTCGCGGCTGAAGACGTCCCCGACGAGCGGCCCGACCCCGCCGTGACCGAGGTGGCACTGCAACAGGCTGACGCCGACAAGAACCGCCGGGAAACGCTGGTGGCCACGGTCGGCTTCGACGTCGATGGCGCCACCGAGGCACTGGAAGAGAGTGATCGACTCGCTGCAGGCTCGGGCGATCTGCGCGCTCGAGCCGAGGAGGCGGCCCGGGCGTACCAGGTCTGTGCGAAAGGCGGCCCAGCCCTACCCGTCCCATTGAAGCGGTGGGTGTTGGCCCACGAACTCGACCGGATCACCGCGTCGGCGAACGTGCATCTGGCCGGCATGACGAATGGCCGTTACGGGCTGCATCGCCTGCAGGACCAACGCGATGGTCGCCGCTCGTTCGGGCTCGACCTCGAGGTCGACGACACCAACACCGGTCGAGCCCGTTCGACCTCATCGCTTTCGGGCGGCGAACAGTTCCAGGCATCACTCGCGCTCGCACTCGGTCTCGCCGATGTGATCAGCCACGGCGGCACCGCCGGCGGTCAGCAATTCGAGGCGTTGTTCGTCGACGAAGGCTTCGGTTCGTTGTCGGCCGACGCACTCGACGACGCGGTCGAGACCCTGCACCGACTCCACGGCTCGGGCCGCATGGTCGGTGCGATCACCCACGTCGAGGCGATGAAGCAGGCGCTGCACGTCGGCATCGAAGTGACCAGACGCGAAGACGGCCGCGGTTCGACCCTGGCGGTCAACTACTGAGCGATGGCACTCGTGCCGCGTCCTGGGTGCCGATGTGGCATCTTGTCGACAGGGGAAATCCGAAGAATCGCTCGATGAACAGAGGACGTGCACCATGTTCGACACCGTGATCAAAGGCGGGACCGTCGTGGACGGGACCGGCGCAGTACCGAAGCCGGCCGATGTGGCCGTGACCGACGGGGTCATCGTCGAAGTCGGTGACGTGACCGGCCCGGCAACCCGCACGATCGACGCGGACGGGATGCTGGTGACCCCTGGTTGGGTCGACGTCCACACCCACTACGACGGCCAGGTCACCTGGGACGACGCGATCGAACCCTCCGCGTCCAACGGGGTGACCACGGTGGTCATGGGCAACTGCGGGGTCGGCTTTGCACCAGTGCGCGCCGACGACCACGAAGCGTTGATCGACCTGATGGAAGGCGTCGAGGACATTCCCGGCAGCGCATTGAGCCTCGGCATGCCCTGGGGAACCTGGGAGACCTTCGCCGAGTATCTCGACGTGCTCGAAGCCCGCCGCTACGCGGTCGACGTCGCCGCGCAGGTCGCCCACGGCGCGGTGCGCTTCTATGCGATGGGCGAACGTGGTGCGGCGAACGAGGACGCCACGTCCGACGACCTCGAGGCGATGTCCAAACTGGTCGAAGAGGCGATGGTGGCCGGCGCGGTGGGCTTCTCCACCTCCCGCACGATCGGGCACCGCGCCCGCTCGGGCCGACCCGTCCCGGGTACGTTCGCCGAGACCGACGAATTGCTCGCACTGGCCGACGCGCTTCGCCGCGCCGGTCACGGGGTGTTCGAGGCGATCGTGTCGGGCACGATCGGGAAACTGCACTCACTCGGCGGCGAACGAGCGAAACCGATCGAAGAGATCCCGATGCTCGAGGAGGTGTCCCGCTCCAGCGGCCGTCCGGTGACCTTCACCACGGCGCAACTGTTCGAAGACCCCGATCACTGGCGTCTGATCCTCGACGCCGCCGAGGCGGCGAACACCCGCGGCGCCGACCTGCGCCCCCAGATCATCCCCCGGTCGGTGACGATCATGACCAGCCTCGACACCTACCACCTGTTCATGACCCGGCCCTCGTACCGCAAGATCAAGCACCTGCCCCTCGCCGAGCGGGTCGCGGAGATGCGCCGGCCCGAAGTACGCCGGGCAATCCTCGCCGATGGCGACGGCGGCGACGAACCGGTGGACTTCTCCGAGATGATCACCAAGGTTTTCACTCCCGGTCTGGTCCTCACCTTCCCGCTCTCCGAGCCGGTCGATTACGAACCGACCATGGCTGATTCGGTCTATGCCCGGGCCACTGCGGCGGGCATCGACCCGGTCTCCTACATGTACGACCTGTTGCTCGAAGATGACGGCCGTGCCTTCTACATGCTCCTGGGTTCGAACTTCGTCGGCGGCAACCTCGATGCGTGCCGTGAGATGCTGCTGGCCCCGCACACGGTCACCGGGCTCTCCGATGCCGGCGCTCATGTGAATCTGATCTCGGACTGCTCCGCGTCGACGTTCCATCTCACCCACTGGGCGCGGGACCGCACCGCAGGCGAACGCCTCCCTGTCGAGTTGTTGGTCAACAAGCTCACCGGCGCGAACGCGGCGCTCTACGGCTTCGCCGACCGGGGTGTGCTGGCACCAGGCATGCGCGCGGATGTCAACGTGATCGACTTCGACGCGCTCACCATCCACTCCCCCGAACTGCGTTACGACCTGCCGGCCGATTCGAGCCGCATTCTGCAGGCCGCGTCGGGCTATGTGGCCACTCTCGTGGACGGCACGATGACCCGCGACCACGACGCCGACACCGGTGAACGTCCGGGCCGCCTGGTCCGAGGTGGCCGCCGGGCCGCGTGACGAACTCGTCGATGCAGGAGCCGGTGCTTCCCGAAGGGCTCGAACTCGTCCGCACGACCGATGTCTTCGACAACGAATCGGTGCCCGCCGGGCTGCTCCGCTCCCATCGAGTGGCCAGTGGCGTCTGGGGGAGGTTGATGACCTACACGGGATCGGTCGTCTTCGTCTTCGAGGACGCAGCCGAGGACCCGATCACCGTGGAGGCCGGCGAATCGGTGGTGATCCCGCCCGCCCGTCTCCACCACGTCGAGTTACCCGCCCCGGCCACGTTCGTCATCGAGTTCCACCGCGCACCCCGCGCGGTCCCTGTGGTGTTCGGCCGCGAGAGCAGCGGTCTGGCCGACGAAGAACCTGATCGTTCCTAGGAATCCAATGCCTTCGACCCGCCGCCCAATTCGATCCATCGGCGCGCTCCTCACCGCGAACCTTCTCGTCGTCATGATCGCGGCGTGCAGCAGTTCATCGGAGCGTCCGTCGGCGAGCACGACGCGCTCCTCGACGACCGCCGACACCGACACCGCCGCATCGTCGACCAGCGCCGGGCGACCCGTGGCGCGACCCGACGCGTTCTTCGGATTCAACGGGGCCTCGATCGTGCAGACCGTGAACGTCGACCTGCTCCTCGACGAGCGGCTGCAGACCAAGCTCGCGAACTTCCCGACCCGACTCATCCGGGTACCCACCGGCACGGCGGCGCAGTGGATCGACTGGCGCACCGGCAAGTTCATCGACGATCCCACCAGTCCCTTCGCGCCGATACCCGACGATCGACGCCCGGTCACGATGACCGATTGGGCGAAGCTGGTGAAGACCGCCAAGGCCACTCCGGTGTGGGACCTGAACGTGCTCAATGC
>DASSYG010000228.1:0-12303 GCA_035703405.1 Acidimicrobiales bacterium
GACATCGGTCGTCCTCCGTGAGTGCGGTACGAACTGGCCTGGCCTCCCCGCCGCACCATAGCCGAGGGAGGAGCCTCCCTTGACCCGTGGGTCAAGGGCCCGCGCATCGTGTCGAGGGGCACTCCGTGTCGTGAGGAGCTCACCGTCGTAGGGCACAATGTCCCGGTGCCACTCGTCCGCAAATTGCTCATCGCGCTCGGCGTGGCGACCTTCATCTACCTGCTGGTGCTGCTCGTCTGGGGACCCGCGCCGTTCGCGTTCAGCTTCGACGACGCGTTCTACTACTTCACGATCGGAAGGAACTGGGCGTCCGGCCACGTCTCGACGTTCGACCAGATCGACCGGACGAACGGTTATCACCCGCTGTGGCAGCTCATCAGCACCGTCCCCTACCTGCTCGGTCTGGACGGGCTCGCCGCCGTGCGGTTCCTGCTCGTGCTGCAGCTCGTGCTGTGGGCCGGGGCCATGGCGCTCGTCGCCCGGGTGATCGTCGACGCGATCGGCGGGTGGACACGCCTCGACGCGCACCCTGCGTCACGGAGGTTCTGTGACGGCGTCGTCGTCGTGGCGTTCATCGTGGTCGTTGCGAACCCGTTCATCTTCAAGATGACCGTGAACGGACTTGAATCGGGGCTGGTCGTGCCCGTGGGCGCGGCACTCATCGCACTCGCGGTGACGTTCCGGGGACGATTCGTGACCCAGGCGACGAGCCGACAGCGCTGGTACACCGGCGGGCTGCTGGCGCTGGCCTTTCTGGCCCGGACCGACGCGGTGATCCTGCTGGCGCCACTCGGGTTGTGGTGCCTGTTCGACGCGGGGAAGCCACCGCTCCCCTGGTCACGGCGCCTACGCCACATCGTGGAGATCTTCGTCGTGCCCGCCCTGGTGATCGTCACTTATCTCGTCGTCAATCAGATCTTCTTCGGCACGGCGATGCAGATCTCGGGGTCGATCAAACGGCTCCCACTCACCCCACTCCGCGGCGCGCTGGTCGTCGTGTGGGCCACTCTTGGTCTGGCATTGCTCCTGGCCGCACGCCGGCCGATCAAACGGTCGACCCGGGCACCACTCGTGCGGAAGTTCTTCGCCGCCACGGCGTGGTACGGGGCATTCTGCATCGGGCTGCTCGGCTACTACTCGACTCTGCAGGAAGTTCCCTACCTGTGGTACTTCGCTCCCCTGGCGCTCTATGGCACGTTTCTGATCGTGTTGGCGGTCGCGGATCTCGCCGAGGGCGCGGTCGTCGAGGCGGCGCAGTCGTCGAAACCGGAGCGCAGCCTTGCCACGCGTGCTCCCGCGCTGACCCTGTGCGTCCCACTGGTCGTCGGCCTGGCATGGTCGGTGCCGTCGATTCTCGACCCGGGCGCCCGCGCCCTGATGGTCCACGATGCCGCCGCCGGCCGATGGATCGACACGCACCTGCCTCCCGAGGCGCGGGTCGCGTCGTGGGATGCGGGCACACTTGGTTATTTCGCGAACCGTCAGGTCGTGAACCTCGACGGCGTCGTCAACAGTCTCGACTGGTACGAGGCACTGCAGAACGGCCGGACGGCCGATTTTCTCGCGGCGCGCGACGTCGGCTGGGTGGCGAACCACGGCGGCGAGGTGAACAGCCGTGACCCCGACATCGATCGACAGATCCGCGCCCTGTTCGGCGGCGACCGGATCGACGCGATCACCGTCGTCTACGGCGACGTCTATGCGTTCAGTGGGACCCTCGACGGGTCACGCACCGACACGTCCACCAAGCGCATGGGCACCTGGGTGTACCGGCTCGACCGTTGACCGAGCGGCCGGTGACCGGTCAGCCCACCGACCTCAGGCCTTGGCCGCAGCGGCGAAGGCCTGCTCGAGATCCGCGATGATGTCTTCGACGGTCTCCAGGCCGACCGACAGGCGCACCAGTCCGGGCTCGATCCCGATGCGCAGCAGTTCGGTCTCGCTCATCTGGGAATGCGTCGTCGACGCGGGGTGGATCGCCAAGCTGCGCACGTCGCCCATGTTGGCGACGTGCTGGTGCAACTGAAGCGCGTCGATGAACGCCTTGCCGGCGGGCAGGCCGCCTTTGATGACGAACGACGGCAGCGAGCCGTAGCCCTTGCCGCCGAACAACTCGGTGGCGCGGTCGTGCCACGGTGAGGATGCCAAACCGGCGAAGTTGACCTTGTCGACCTGGGAATGCTGGTCGAGGAAGTCGGCGACCGTCGCCCCGTTGGCGTTGTGGGCCCGTACCCGATGGCTGAGCGTCTCGATCCCCTGGATCGTCAGGAACGCGTTGAACGGCGAGATCGCCGTGCCCAGGTCGCGGAGCAACTGCACCCGGGCCTTGATGATGAACGATCCCGGCCCGAGCGCCGGCCAGTAGGCCAGACCGTTGTAGGTCTCGTCGGGTTCGACCATCCCGGGGAAGCGGTCGTTCTGGGAGAAGTCGAAGGTGCCACAGTCGACGATGACGCCGCCGATGGTGGTCGCGTGACCCGACAGGAACTTGGTGGACGAGTGCAGGATGATGTCTGCACCGTGCTCGCGTGGGTTGAACAGCCACGGGGTGGCGACGGTGTTGTCGACGATCATCGGCACGCCGACGTCGTGGGCGATGTCCGCGACGCCGCGCAGATCGAGCACGTCGTTCTTCGGATTGCCGATCGTCTCGCCGAAGAACGCCTTGGTGTTCGCCCTCGCCGCCGAACGCCACGCGCCGAGATCGTCGGGATCCTCGATGAAGGTGAAGTCGATGCCGAGTTTGCGCAGGGTGTGGTGGAACAGGTTGAACGTGCCGCCGTACATCGACGCCGAGGCGACGATGTGGTCGCCGGCGCCGGCGAGGTTCACGATCGCCATCAGACTGGCCGATTGGCCCGACGACACGTGCAGCGCGCCCGGCAGGCCTACCGCGGTGTCCGGTGCCCCTTCCAGGGCGGCGATCTTGGCCTCGACCGCTGCCTGGGTCGGGTTCTGGATTCGGGTGTAGATGTTGCCCATCTCGGTGAGGGCGAACAACGCCGCGGCGTGGTCGGTGTCGTTGAACTGGTACGACGTGGTCTGGTAGATCGGCGTCGCCGTCGCCCCGGTGGTCGGGTCGGGCGCGTGGCCGGCGTGGATCTGCTTGGTCTCAAAACCCCAGGATTCGTGTTCCATGCGGGACGACCCTACCTGCTCGACTCGTGCCAGCCGTCGGAACGGTTCGAGGGCCGGATCAGTCCAGAGGCCGGCGCCGCTTCGACGAGATCACCCCGGTGCGGAAACCGTTCAGGTTCAGTCGCCCCGAAAACCGGGCGTGTTCGATCTTCAGGCACCGGTCCTGCACGACGGCCAGACCCGCGTCCATCGCCTTGCGGGCGGCGGCGTCGTGGCGCAGACCCAGTTGGAACCACACCACCTTCGCCCCCACCTCGATCGCTTCGTCGACCACCCCGGGAATGGCCTCTTCGCGTCGGAAGATGTCGACGATGTCGGGCACCTCGGGCAACTCCGCCAGGCTCGGATACGACGGCAGCCCCAACACCTCGTCGTACGCGGGGTTCACGAAACTGGTGTCGAGGGACGTGCGGATCAGGTACGCGGCGACGAAGTTCGAGGACCGCAGCGGGTTGGCCGACACGCCGACCAGCGCGACCGAGCGGGAGTCGCGGATGATCTGGAGCCGTTCGAGGGCGCTCGCCTCGGGAACGTCGTTCGTGGTCGTCGGTGTCATCGATGTGCCTCCAGTGCGCGATCCAGATCTTCAAGGATGTCGTCGATCGTCTCGATCCCCACCGAGATTCTGATCATGTCGTCTCCCACGCCGGTTGCCTCCCGCTCAGCATCGTCGACCTGTTGATGGGTCGTGGATGCCGGATGGATCACCAAAGTCTTGGCGTCACCGACGTTCGCGAGGTGAGATGCCAACTCGACGCCGTCGATGAAGCGCACCCCGGACTCGTAGCCGCCCTTCAGGCCGAACGTGAACACCGCTCCCGGCCCCTTGGGCACGTAGCGCTGCGCGAGGCTCGTCCAGGGGTTGTCGTCGAAGATCGGATAGGAGACCCAGGCCACGCGGGGGTGATCGTGAAGGAAGCGGGCCACAGCGGCCGCGTTCTCGACGTGGCGGTCCATGCGCAGCGACAACGTCTCGAGCCCTTGGAGCAGCAGGAACGCGTGGAACGGCGACAGCGCAGCGCCGACGTCGCGGAGCACTTCGGTCCGGGCACGCATCAGGTAGCCGTACTCACGGAAGTTCTCCCAGAAATTCAGTCCGTGATAGGCGGGCGACGGTTCCGACAGTGTGGGAAAGCGGCCGTTGTCGAAGGGAAACTTGCCGGATTCGACGATGACCCCGCCCATGGCGGTCCCGTGGCCACCGATGAACTTGGTGGCCGAATGCACCACGATGTCGGCGCCCCACTCGATCGGTCGACACAGATACGGCGTGGCGAAGGTGTTGTCGACCACGAGCGGGATGCCGTGCGCGTGCGCGATGTCCGCGAGTGCGGCGATGTCACAGATCGTGCCGCCCGGGTTGCCGATCGTCTCGGCAAAGACCGCCTTGGTGTTGGGACGGATCGCCGCGGCGAACGCCTCGGGGTCGGCGGGGTCCACGAAGTCGACCTCGATACCCATGCGGCGGAAGGTCACGTTGAACTGGGTGTAGGTGCCGCCGTACAGCGAGTTCGACGACACGAGGTGGTCGCCGTTGGTCGCGAGGGTGAGCAACGCCATGAGCTGCGCCGACATGCCCGAGGCGGCGGCGAGCCCACCGAGGCCGTCCTCCAACGATGCCATCCGTTCTTCGAACGCGGCGACGGTGGGGTTGGAAATGCGGCTGTAAATCGTGCCGAACGACTGCAGCGAGAATAGATCGGCGGCTTGTTGGGTGTCTTCGAACACGAATGACGTCGACGCGTAGATGGGCATCGCGCGGGCCCCGGTTTCGGGGTCGGGCCGTTGCCCGGCGTGGATCGCCAGCGTGTCGAAGCCGTAGTCATTCGTCTCTGCCATGGGGTCAGACTACGAAGCATCTCCACGATTTTTCTAATCCCGACCAAACTGGTCTACAATTGACTTCCGTCGGCGAACGGCGCCCCGGGATCGGGCCCTCGCCAGGTGCCGACAGGCGGAAGTTGCCCAACCAGTCCCCTGCATCTCTTCTCTCGATCCGACCGCAAGGAAACCTCATGACCACGACCGAATCCGTCGCCGACAACGGCGTCAACACCCAGGCGCTGCTCGATGCGCGCAACGCCCTGACCGAGAACTTCGACGCCGGGGAGTTCATCTGGCGGGTCTCGAACACCTGGGTGCGCGGCACCCATTCGGACTCGAGCGTCGAGGGCTACTTCGGCCTCGGCGAGGAGCACTCCCACCGCAACGACGACACCTACACCCTCGACCACCCGGTCGAGTTCGCCTCCGAGGACCACGGCCCCACCCCGGTCGAGTACGTCCTCGTCGGTCTGGCCGGGTGCCTCACCGCCGGTATCGCCGCCGTCGCCCAGAACCGGGGCATCCAGCTCAACTCGGTCAAGGCCAGCCTCGAGGGTGACCTGAACATCCTCGGCATCCTCGGCGGCGATCCCGAGGTACGCAACGGGTTCAACCAGGTCCGGGTGCACTACGACATCGACGCGGACGCGTCCCCCGAAGACATCGAAGCGCTCGTCGCCCAGTCCCAGAAACGTTCCGCGGTGTTCGACATCGTGACGAACCCGACCAACGTGGCCGTGTCGGTCAACTGATCACGACTGCCACCCGCATCCCCGTCGTCGTCGTCGGGGCCGGCCAGTCCGGCCTCGCGGCGAGCCGCGTCCTCGCCGAGCGCGGCATCGAACACGTCACCCTCGAGCGTGGCGACATCGCGAACACCTGGCGGCACGAACGCTGGGACTCACTCCATCTGCTGACCCCGAACTGGATGACCCGCCTGCCGGGTCAGACCTATGACGGCGACGACCCCGACGGGTTCATGAGCGTCGCCGAGCTGGTCACCTTTCTCGACCGCTACGCGACTGATCATCCTGGCGACATCCGCACCGGCGTCACCGTCGAAGGAGTCGGCGCCGCCACGAACGGCCGCTATCTGGTCGGTACCGATGCGGGCTCCTGGAATGCGGCGGCGGTCGTATTGGCCAGTGGCGCGTACAACACCGCCGCGGTGCCGGCGATGGCCGAAGCGCTCAGGCCCGACATCGCCCAGGTCACCGCACACGACTACAAGCACCCGGGTCAACTGGCACCGGGTCGGGTGCTCGTCGTCGGCGCCTCGGCGACGGGATTGCAGTTGGCGAAGGAGATTCTCGATTCGGGCCGCGAAGTGACGATCTCGGTCGCCGAGCACGTGCGACTCCCCCGCTCCTACCGAGACCACGACGCGATGTGGTGGCTCGAGACACTAGGGCGGCTGGATGAACGCTGGGACGAGGTCGACGATCTCGTGCGGGCCCGCAACGTGCCTTCCCCCCAACTCGTCGGCACCTCCGACGGCTCCACGCTCGATCTGAACGTGCTGGTCGATGCCGGCGCCGAACTGGTCGGTCAACTCGCCTCGCTGGATGGGACCCGAGCCTCGTTCTCGGGGTCGCTGCGCAACGTGTGCAGCCTCGCCGATCTGAAGGCGAACCGGTTCCTCAAGATGGCCGACGAGTGGGCTGACGCCCAGGGCTGGCCGACGGTCGACGACCCCGTCCGCGTTGCGCCCACACGTGTGCCCGACGACCCGCGGACGATGATCGACTTGGCCACCGACGGGTTCGCCACGGCGCTGTGGGCCACCGGCTTCAAGGCGGATTATTCGTGGCTGATGCTCGACGGGGTGTTCGATCGTAAGGGTCGGCTCCGCCACGACGGCGGGGTCGTGACCGCCGCGCCCGGCATCTACCGCATGGGTCTGAACTTTCTGCGCCGCCGCAAGTCGACGTACCTCTACGGCGCCGAAACCGACGCGACCGAATTGGTCGACCACCTCGAGGGCTACCTCGAAACACCCACTCGCTGACCGACCCGCTCGCTTGCCGAAGTCGATCGGAAAGGCCGAACGCACTGACGGCCACCCTCGAAATTCCGCCACACATCGAGGACATCGACGCAGTTGGTCACCTCAGCGCCTGCGCGAGCTCCGCACCGAAGCGGGTCGGGTCCTCGAGCATCGGGTAGTGACCGAAACCGGCGAGTGGCCGGTAGTCCGCGTCGGGGCGGCGGGCTGCGAGCTGCTCCCCCATCGCCGCAACGGCCACCGGATCTTCGTCGGCCCAGAGGATGTACAACGGGCTCGGGTGGGTTTCGATGGCTCCGGTGTAGCGGGCCTCGGCACGACGCCGATCGTCCAGATACCGGATCAACCGCGGCATCAACAGATGGCCACGCTGGTACTCGATGGACGCGACGAGTGCGGCGCGCTCCGCGTCGTCGGGTTGGTGGTCGGGGTGGAACACCTTCGCGATCCCCTGGCCGAGACCCTCGCCGCCGACGAGTTCGCCGAGTTCGTCGGGCAGTCGTTCATCCGGAGCTGACCAGAGCCGGTGTTGACCTTCGGTGAGTGAGGCGAGATCCAGGTAGATGGAACCGTTGACGATCACCCGTCGTGTCACCTCGAGATTCAGCGGATCGGGTGGCCGCCCGGTGCCCGAGGTGAGCACCGGCGCGTCGGCCGGCGCTGACCAGGCCGGGTCGTCGGGCACCGTGCCCGAGGGCATCGTCCTGGCCAGGAGCTCTCCGCCCACCGTGTCGCCCATGTCGTGGGTGACCAGCACGCAGCGGTCGATGCCGAGCGCGCCGAGCACGGCGACGGTGGTGTCCGCGTGCAGGTCGATGCCATAGCGACGGTCGGGCTTGTCGGACAGCCCGAAACCGACGAAGTCGAACAGCACCACCCGCCGCCGGCCGCGACCCAGCGCATCGAGCACGCCGCGCCAGTCCATCGAACTGGTGGGAAAGCCGTGGAGCACCACGACCGGCTCGTCGGTGGCGTCGGGTACGTCGAGGTCGACGACGAACACCCGACCCTCGGGAGTGTCGAGATGGCCGCCGAGCGCCAACCACTCGGCGACATCGGGGTTGGTCACGTCCTCGGATGCACTCATGCGAGTCATTCTCGCAGAAGAGCCGGTAAGTCCGCCTCGCGCCACTCCCGCCCCCCTTCGAACTTTGGGAGATACTGCGCGCTCATCGCAGTGAACCTCCCGGAGTTCGAGCGGCCCGGGGCGGAAGTCGTCAAGTCGCGGGAGCGGCGTCGGTGGGGACGCCGCGGACCCGGTCCGCGGCATCAGCCAACGCGTCGAGGTGGGTGTCGTCGAGGTGGTCGATGAACACGCGACGAACCTCGGCGACATGCAGCGGCGCCGCCGCGTCGATCGCTTCGCGACCGGCCGGGGTGATGGCGACGTTGATGCCGCGCCGGTCCTCGGGACACGGCCGACGCTCGACCAGTCCGCGCGCCCGCATGCGCCGAAGCTGGTGGGACAGCCGACTCGCCTCCCACTGCAGGCTCTCGGCGATCGCGAACGAACGGAGTTGCCCCTCGTCGGACTCGGTGAGTGTCACCAGCACCGCGTAATCGGCGAGCGACACGTCCGTGTCGCGTTGGAGTTGGGAGGCAAGCGAACGGTTCACGAGCGCGTGCATGTCGAGAAAGCCTCGCCATGCACGCTGCTCGCGTTCGTCGAGCCATGGGGATTCGGCCGCCGCCATCACTGCACGGTACCTCCTCAGGCGTCTTTGGTTGCGGCAACGTCGAAAGTCAGCGTGACCTTCTCGCTCACCAGCACGCCGCCGGTCTCGAGCGCGGTGTTCCAGTTGAGGCCCCAGTCCTTGCGGTTCACCTTCAGCGATCCTTCCAACCCGATGCGGGTATTACCCCAGGGGTCGGTGACGGGCCCGGACAGCTCGAGGTTGAAGGTAACTGGCTTGGTGGTCTCCTTGACCGTGAGGTCTCCGGTGACCCGGAAGTTGGACGCATCCACCGCCTCGATCGATGTGGAATCGAACGTGACCGTGGGATGGTTCGGCGCATCGAAGAAATCGTTGGTGCGCAGATGGTCGTCGCGCTGCTCCACGCCGGTGTCGACGCTGGCCACGTCGATGGACACGTTGATCTTCGACTTCGAGGGGTCCTCGGCGTCGAGGTGGCCGGTCGCAGTGAAGTCGTCGAAGGTGCCCCGGACCTTGGTGACCATCGCGTGTCGGGCGACGAACCCAAAACTGCTGTGGGTGGGGTCGATCGTGTAGTTGCCGTGGAGGTTGGGGTCGAGAGCCATGAGAGGCTTCCTTTCGTCGTGGTGCTTGTTGATACATCAACTATAGCGCGAACTGCATGATACGTCAACTATTTGCGATGGCGGTCGGCTCAGCGGGATGACCTGGATCTGGAACAATGCTGGGATGCGACTGAACCGGACTCTCACCCGCGGCGCCGCCGCGCTCGCTCTGCTCACCGTCAGCGTCGTACCCGTGACGACTGCGGGCGCGGCCGACCCCCATGACGAGGCCGACGCCCTGTTCGACTCACTGAATGGTCCGATGGCACCGTTCGTGGTGACCCCCGGCCAGTTCGACATCGATCCGACCAAGGTGCTGGCCGACGTCCCGGCGATGATGGCCAAGGTCGACGGTGCCCGGGCCCGGGCCACGGTGGAAGGCCTGGTCGAGTTCCCGCGCAACAGCGACGATCCACAGAGCGACCTCGACGAGGCAGCCGACCACGTGGCCGGCCTGTTCGACGATGCCGGGCTCGTACCGCAGTTCCAGGACGTCACCTACGAGGGCAAATCGATGCCCAACATCTACGCGGCGATCCCCGGCACCGGTTGCAGCGACAAGACCCTTGTGGTGAGCGCCCACTACGACGCGACGCCCTCGGGTAACCAGGGTGCCGACGACGACGCCTCGGGCATCGGGGCACTCTTCGAGATCGCCCGTGCCGTGCACACCCACCCGCTGCCGGTCACGGTGCGGATCGTGGCGTTCTCCTTCGAGGAGGACGGCCTGGTGGGCAGCATGACGATGGCCGCCCGCGACGCCGCGAACGACGCCGACATCGTCGGAGCCGTGTCGATGGACATGCTCGGCTACACCACCCCCGAGATCGACCCACTTACCGGCCTACCCGGCACCTACCTCGCGATGGTCGCCGACCCCACCTCTGCGGCACTCGCCCACGCCTTCGGTGCCGGTGCCTACTGGTATCAGCCGGAGTTCCCCGCTGCCGGCGCGGTCATCGACCCGGCGGTGCTCTCGGACATCTTCCGGTCCGATCACTTCTCGTACGTGTCCCAGGGCTATCCGGGCATGATCGTCACCGACACCGCGAACTTTCGCAACCCGAACTACCACACGCTGAACGACACGCTCGACACCCTCGACTGGGACTACCTCACCGGCTCGGCCAGAGCGATGGTGGCCGGCGTCGCGACCTATGCCTCATCGGATCAGAATGCCGACGGCGTCGCCGACCTGTGCGCGGCTCCCGTGCCGCCGGTCACCACCAACCCATCACCGACGACGGCACCATCCACGAGTACCCCGTCACCGGCGAACCCTCACTCCGCCCCGCCGGCGCTCGCGCTCAGCGCCGAACCCGTCTATGCAGGTTGACGGCGACGGGTTGACCCGGGTGTACCCCGGGCCAACCCGTACTGGACTGTGCTGAGCGTCAGTCGCCGCCTGAGGCGTCCTCGACGCGAACCTTGCCGGCGGCGATCCAGGGCATCATGCCGCGCAGCTCGGCGCCCACCTGTTCGACCTGGTGATCCTTGCCCGCCTGGCGCAGCGCTTCGAACTTCTTGCCACCGCCGCGGACCTCGCCCATGAACTCCTCGGCGAACGAACCGTCCTTGATCTCGCCCAGCACCTTCTTCATCTCGGCGCGCACCTCATCGTTGATGATGCGCGGCCCGCGGGTAAGGTCGCCGTACTCGGCCGTGGTCGAGATCGAGTAGCGCATGCCACTGATGCCCTGTTCGTACATGAGGTCCACGATCAGCTTCAGCTCGTGCAGGCACTCGAAGTACGCCGATTCGGGCTGGTAGCCCGCGCCCACGAGCGTTTCGAAGCCGGCTTGGACCAATGCGGACAATCCGCCACAAAGCACGACCTGCTCCCCGAACAGGTCGGTCTCGGTCTCTTCTTCGAAGGTGGTCTCCAACACCCCGGCCCGGGTCCCGCCGATCGCGTCGGCATAGGCGAGGGCCAAGGCGTGGGCGTTGCCCGAAGGGTCCTGGGCGACCGCGATCAGATCCGGCACACCACCACCCTCGGTGTAGGTACGCCGCACCAGGTGGCCAGGACCCTTCGGGGCGACCATCGCGACGTCGACGTCGTCGGGGGCGACCACATAGCCGAAACGCACGTTGAACCCGTGCGCGAAGAAGATCGCGTCACCAGCGTTGAGGTTCGGGCGAATGTCGGCTTCGAACACATCCTGCTGTTCGGTGTCGGGCAGCAGGATCATGATCAGATCGGCCTCCGCGGTTGCTTCCGCGACGCTCAGCACCCGCAGTCCGGCTTCGGTCGCCTTGGCCCGCGACGAGGAACCTTCCCGCAGCCCGACCCGCACGTCGACTCCGGAGTCCGCGAGGTTCAACGCGTGTGCGTGCCCCTGGGATCCGTAACCGAGGATCGCGACCTTGCGGTCGGCGAGCACCGAACGGTCGGCATCTTTTTCGTAATAGATGGTTGCCATGGTTGCTAGGAAGCCTTTGCTTTGTCGATGTGTCGGATACGGGACGTCGAGCGCTCGAGTTTGGCGAGTGCGATCCGTCCGGTGCGCTGCATCTCGATGATGCCGAAGGGCCGCACGAGCTCTTCGAAGTCGTCGATCTTGTCAGGCTCACCCTCGAGTGACACGACCATCGAGGTGTGGGCGACCGCCAGGATACGCGCTTCGAAGATCTGGGCCAGTTCCAGCACCTCGTTGCGGCGGTCCCGGTCGACCGAGACGGTCACGATGCACAACTCGCGCTGGATCGAATCCCGCGGATCCAGCTCGGTGATCTTCACCACGTTGATGAGCTTGTTGAGCTGTTTCACCATCTGCTCGATCGGGGTCAGCTCGACGTCGACCACCACGGTGATCCGGCTGAGGCTCTCGTCATCGGTCGGGGCCACGGCGAGTGATTCGATGTTGTAGCCCCGCCGGGCGAACAACCCGGCAACCCGGGAGAGCACGCCGGACCGGTTCTCGACCAGCACCGAAAGCGTGTGCAACCTGCGAGCAGTCATCAGGCCTCCCCCCCACGCTGGAACGGCGGCACGACGATCTCGTCGTTCGCTCGACCCCCCGGGACCATCGGGAACACCTTTTCTCGATCGTCGGTCCGGAACTCGACCACGACG
>DASSYG010000243.1:0-2422 GCA_035703405.1 Acidimicrobiales bacterium
GCCCAGTCGCTCGTTCACATCGGCAGCCGTGATCGGACCCATCGCTCCTGCCGACCGGTACGAAAACAGGGTCGGTCCCGCCAGCGCACGACAGGCGGCGACGGCACCAATGAGGGTCGGTGAGGCGACGGTCAGGTGGCGCTCGATGCCGCCCTTGCCCTCGAAGTGCAGTTCGACCCGGTCGTTCTCGACATGGGCATGGCTCACGTCGAGCGTGGTGAGTCCGCGGCTCGAGCTCTCATGGGTCGCATCCCCACCGCCGATTCTGGCGAGCGTCCGGTCGAGCATGAGAACGACGAGCGCGGTCACACCTTCTCTGGAGTCGGGAACCCCGGCGAGGTCAGCTTCGGCGCTGCGCCGGATGGCCGCGAGCCCGGAACCGAAGGCGGCGAGTTGGTGGAACTTGTCATCGGCCCGCTCGGCATCCCACCGTTGGTGGTACCGGTACTGTCGGCGCCCTTCCGCGTCGCGCCCGGTCGCCTGGATGTGTCCCTTCGGCGAAGGGCAGATCCAGACGTCGTCCCATGCGGGCGGGATGGCGAGCGCGTCGATCCGGGCGCGGTGCCGTTCGGAGCTCAGGCGCCGCCCGGTGGGGGTGCGGTACTCGAAGCCGCGGCCACGCCGGATGCGGGTGATTCCAGCAGCCTCGGTGTCGACGTGCACGAGACCGGCGGCCTCGGCCGAGTCCTCCGGGTCGAGATGCGCACCCATCAGAGGAACGAGTCGAGGCCCGGCCTCCACGGCTGCAACAGTGATGACGATCCCGCCTCCCACCGCTCGAGCACCGCTGCTGCGAAACGACTCTCGACCTGACTCAATGCGGCTGCACCGAACACCACATCGGCAGCGAGGCCGGGTTCATCCCGGATGAACCCGGCCACCATCCCGGTGATCGCCAATCGACCATGGTGGACGTCGGCCTCGACATGGACGGCGTAGAAGTGTTCGAGACTGGCAGAGATGGCGAGTCGGCGTGCGGCATCCAGATAGCGCGTCATCGGGGTCACCGATGTGATCTCGAACAGCGCGAGGTGACCAACGAGCGCGCCCCTGAGTCGGCGTTGCAGCGCGAACATCTCGACGAGGTTGTCGGTTGCCAGTGTCGTTCCGGGGAGCATGTCGATGTACCCGCCGAGGCGGTCCTCCAGGCCGAGCTCCCGCATCGCCGCCGCGAACAGCTCGGCGTGGGCTGCTCCCGGAACGCCCCCACCGTATTCGTCCATTTGGATCTCGATCAGGGCCGACCGGCCTCGGCCGGCGAGGCGTGGAATGGCGAAGGTGTGAGCGTCGGCCTCCTTGAGTTGGTAGGCCGAGCGGTGGATCATGAACTCCGAGATCCGGTCGCGTGTCGGGTCGTCCTCGATGGTGCGGGCCAGCGGCGGCGCGGGCCGGGCGGCGATCGCCTGCAGCGCTGCCACCGGGTCGCTGGGCAGCAGACCCGTCTCGTGGTCGTCGCGCAACGCCGCCTCGAAGGCCTCCTCCAGTCGGCGACGGAAGCGCAGTACACGCAGGTCCCATTCGAAAGCGTCGTCGACGCCGACGAAACCGTGATGATGCAGTTCGTAACAGACCCACAGCGCGAGGTGCAGGTCGTCGTCGACGAGTGCATCCACACCGGCGGGTACCGGCGCGTCCTCGACGCGCGGCGCGCCGGCGAGGTAGTCGGTGATGGCTGCAGACAGCGGGCCACGAGAACGGGGGAGCGACGGTACGCGCCGGGCGACCCGATGCTCCGACATCGTCACGCTCATCGAATGGATGTCGTTTCGTCTGCGGCTGGGTATGAGCCGCCGGTCCAGACTGAAGTCATCGCACCTCCTCGGGTGCTCTACGACTTCCCGGCTCCACTCACCGTGAAACCGCGGCTCAGGTGCGTCGGAACACCAAGAGCGCGATGTCGTCCGTCCGCTCGTCGAGTCCCAGCGTGCGGTCCGCTTCGGCAAGCACCCGATCGGCGAGGACCGACGCGTCGGGAAGATCGGCCCAGGCCTCACCGACGAGCCCGAGCAACTGGCTCTGGGACAGTTGGTGCGGCGGTGGCGCGTCGGTGACGCCATCGGTGTAGAAGAACACGGCCTCGTCGGGTCCGAGCGCGGTCGACACCGCGACATTGTGAACCGTCAGATCGGTTCCGAGCAGCGTCCCGTATTCGCCGAAGTACTCCACTGATCCGTCTGCCCGGCACAGGACCGGTGGCGGATGGCCGCCGAGGGCACAGGTCAACTCGAAGGTGCCGTCCGCGGCCCGCTCGAGAGCGGCGACCGCAGCAGTACACAACACACCGTCGCCTCCCGTTCGGAGCGCCTGGTCGAGCCAGTCGAGAATCTCCACCGGAGAGTCTCCGTGCCACGCACTCATGCGGAAGCTGTGTCTGACCCGTCCGGTCTGGGCGGCCGCAACGGGGCCGCGGCCGCAGATGTCT
>DASSYG010000246.1:0-9087 GCA_035703405.1 Acidimicrobiales bacterium
GGCCGCGGCCCGGTCGGCGATGTCCAGCGACGAGATGTCGAACTGCGGATAGAACGGCTGCCAACCGAGACGCGTCGCGAGCGCGACCGCGTCGGCAACCGAGGTGTCGGCGAGTTCGCCCGACCCGGTGGTGGCGGCGAGGGTGTCGGCGCCGAACTGGTCATACCGCCACTGGTCGGTGTGCAGATACCAATAGGTGGTCTGGGTCATCAGGCGCGGCGGGCGCACCCAGTCCAGCGCGTTGGCGAGATGCTGGAATCCGGTGAGGGGCCGGACCTTCTCCTGGCCGACATAGTGCGCCCAGCCGCCACCGTTCACGCCCTGGGTGGCACACAGCGTGGTGAGCGTGAGAAAGCTCCGGTAGATCGTGTCCGAATGGAACCAGTGGTTGGTGCCCGCACCCATGATGATCATGGAGCGGCCTTTGGAGTCGAGCGCTGATCGGGCGAACTCGCGGCCGATCCGGGCGGCGGCCTGGCCGGGCACCCCGGTGACGGTCTCCTGCCAGGCCGGGGTGTAGAGGGCGTCGGCGTCGTCGAGGCCGTTCGCCCATTCACCGGGCAGACCGTCGCGGCCCACGCCGTACCCGGCGAGCAGCAGGTCGAACACGGTGGTGACCGGACGGCCGTTCAGGCGGCGGATCGGTACCCCGCGACGCAGGTCACCGCGGCCGCCTTGGCCGGCGGTGTCGAAGCGGGGCATGAGCACTTGCACCGCGTCGTCACGCCCCTCCATCATCGACAGTGCGGGGTCGAGTGCGCCCAGGTCGAGATTCCAGCGGCCTTCGCCGTCGGCGGAGAACCGGTGCCCGAGCGTGCCCGGCGGCACGACCGGCGTGTGCGTCGCCGGGTCGAACATGACGGGTTTGAACTCGGCGTGTTCGGTGTCGGATTCGGGATTCGTCCCGGGCTCCAGGTCGGCGGCGACGATGAACTTGCCGGGGCGGTAATTGCCGTCGTCATCGACGGCGAGCTCGACGAGGAACGGCAGGTCGGTGAAGCGTTTCGCGTAGTTCGTGAAGAGCTCGTGGGATTCGTCGACGTAGAACTCTTTGAGGATCGTGTGGCCCATCGCCATCGCCAGGGCGGCGTCGGTGCCTGGAGCGGGCGCCAACCATTCATCCGCGAACTTGACGTTCTCCGCATAATCGGGGGCGACGGCGATGACTTTCTGGCCGCGGTAGCGGGCCTCGGTCATGAAGTGCGCGTCGGGGGTGCGGGTGAGGGGCACGTTCGAGCCCCACATGATCAGGTACGCGGCGTCCCACCAGTCGCCCGATTCGGGCACGTCGGTCTGGTCGCCGAACACTTGGGGCGAAGCGGGTGGCAGGTCGGCGTACCAGTCGTAGAACGACAGCATCGGCGAACCGATGAGCTGGTGAAAGCGCGACCCCGACGAGAACGAGACCTGGCTCATCGCCGGGATCGGCGAGAAGCCGGCGATGCGGTCGGGTCCGTAGGTCTTGATCGTGTGCACGTACGCGGCGGCGACCAGTTCGGCGGCCTCGTCCCAGGCGAGTCGTACCAGGCCGCCTTTGCCGCGCAACGACTTGTAGCGGCGACTCAGCTCGGGGTCATCCACCAGCGCGCCCCAGGCGACGACCGGGTCACCGTGACGCGACTTGAGTTCGCGGAACATCCGCAGCAACTCGCCGCGCACATAGGGGTAGCGGACCCGGGTCGGTGAGTACGTGTACCACGAGAACGACGCGCCCCGCGGGCAGCCGCGGGGCTCGTACTCGGGTCGGTCGGGGCCGACGGTCGGGTAGTCGGTCTCCTGGGATTCCCAGGTGATGATCCCGTCTTTGACGTACACCTTCCACGAACACGACCCGGTGCAGTTGACGCCGTGGGTCGAGCGCACGACTTTGTCGTGGCTCCAGCGGTCCCGGTAGAACACGTCCGATTCGCGGCCGCCCCGGTGATGCAGCTCACGCTTGTCGGCGCTGATCTGCTCGGCCGGCGTGAACAGCTTCCGGCTGTCGATCAGTGCCGAAAACAACGCGTTGTCGATGCTCGCTTTGGCCATGGGAACCTCGCTTGTGGCGGGTCGTGGCATCACTCGCGTGACGTGACGCCCACCGTAACCGCGCGCGTCACCGCCCGTGACACGAACCGTCCACAGCGACTCGATTCGTCGCCCAGCCGGCGGATTCCCCCGCCGACCGCTCCACGAAATCTGGAGTGACCTGCCGCTGAACGGCCGCAGATCACTACAAATTTCAGAGACGGGCCGAGGTCGACTGGGACGAGACCCTCGAAGACGGCCTTGGCTGAGTTCCCGCATCGTGGCGAGTTGTGGCTGGTTGCGTTCGGTGCGTCGCGTGCCGGCGAACCCGGCAAGACCCGGCCCGCCATCGTTGCCTCGACCGATGCGCTGCCGGCCGGTGAACCGACCGACCTCGTCGTGGTCATCCCGGTGTCGAGTTCGCGGGCTCCGTCAAAGTTGCGAATCGAATTGGGCACAGAAGCCGGTGTGGAACGACCCAGCCGAGCGATCCCGCAGGCGATCCGATCGGTCTCCGCAAGTCGACTGATCCGGCGCATCGGCTCGGTCGACACGTCAGCGATGTCCGAAATCATGTTCGCGCTGTCGGTGATCCTCGAGCTCGATGCCGAGCCGTAGCCGCCACGCCGAGGTCGGTGGTACGCGGTACCGAGTTGCCTCGCTCAGTGCTACGCCTCGACAGCCTCGCTGGAGAGGCGGAGCAGCCGTTTCGCCCAACCGACCATTCGGCCGGCATCGGCTGACGCGACCAGTGTGATGCCGTACTGCGAATCGTCCTTTCGGTTCAAGAGGCGCTGGAGATCTTTCGCCATACTGGTTCCACCGGGGTCGACGCTGCCGAGCAGCTCGACCGCCTCGGTGTGGGCCTGACCTCGGGCACGGACCCCGAGCCGGGCGCAACAAGCCGCATCCGATGCGGCGATGCCGGCGAGCACCGCGAGCGATGCCGCGACGCTTGGGGCCGCGGCATCGCTGTCGTCATCGACGAGCAGTTCCGCTGCCAGGAGAAACGCCTCCGCCTGGGCGAGACGGCTGAGCGCGGCACGCCGGTCACACGATTGCATTCGCATCTTCGGCCGAGCCATCACGCGACCTTGCCGAGCGAGAAACGGTCGCCCGCGATGACCACGAGATCGCGCGACCACTCGCCGAAGATCGGCTCCTTGGCCCGCCGGAGTCGTGCGATCTCTTTGGGTGTGCGGCCGATGACCTGCGCGCGGTTGCCTGTCCAGCAACGGACCTGTTCTGACAGCTCGTGCGCGCGGTCATCGAGGTCTGGGTCGCTGGAGACGACGAGCAGATCGATGTCACTTGAGGCGTCGCCGTCTCGACGAGCAGCAGAGCCGAACAGCCCGACAAGTTCCGGGGCGACTGGCCATTCTTCGACTGCGGCGCGAATTCGGTGGGTCAACTCGCCATGGAGGTTGGCGAGCAACACCACCGCGGGTGCAGCGAGATGGTCTCGGTTCAAGACGTAACCGCCGGGAACTCCGAGTACGAGACCTTGCTCGACCATTCTCAACAGCACCGACCGGATCCCGGATTTCGACCCGCGCCCGGCTCGCTCATGCACAGCGCCGAGCGTCATCGGCTCGGTCGTCGCTGCGAGAGCAGCAAGAACCGGGCCGTCCAGGCTTGGCACCACGGTTGTGATCGGCCTCGAGACGTCCATGGCACTTCCTCGGTCGAGTGCGATCAATCGCACCGGGTGCAGAATATCGTACCTCGTGCGATAAATCGAATGTGGTCCGTGCCCGACGCGAAATGCCCGGCATTGGTTGCCCCTCCGCCGATCCCTCGCCCGAAATTTGGAGCGGATTGCCGCTGAGAGCGGCCGATCGCGACAAATTTCAGAGAAGGTCCGAGGGCGGCAGGCTCAGCCGGTGTAGGTGGGCGTTGCGCGGACCGGGTCGGCCGCTGGCGCTTGGCCATCGACGACGGGCGGACGTGCGGGTGCCGCCGGCGTAAGCATGGGCGGGCCCGGCTCGCGGGTCGACTCGACGGTTGTGCCGGCCGTGCCCGCGGGCACCGACGTGCTCGATGACGTGGGTATCGAAGTCGGGGGCGATGTCGAGGTAGCCGTCGTGGCGGTGGTGGTGGCAGGCACGGACGTGACCCGAGTGGTGGTCGATGCCACCGTGGTCGATGACGTCGAGGCGACCGACGTCGTCGTCGTCGGGTTCGATGTCGTAGTGGTCGAAGTCGTCGAGGGGGTCGATGTCGAAGTGGTCGACGTCGTCGTCGGCGCCCCGGGCGCACCCTGGATCATCGCGAGCGACATTGCGGCACGGGTCGTCGTGGTCGGCAGTTCGAGTGCCGGGTTCAGGACCTGGTCCATGTTGCCGTTGTCGCCGCAACCCCGGGCGGCAGGAAAGGCGAAGCCTTCGTCGGCCGCATCTGCCGTGGGCACCGCGGCGGTCAGGTCGAAGGGGACCTGGGTGGTGAGGCTCAGCGACGTCGGCCCGAGCACACAGTTCGCACCGATGAACCCGGCGAACAACTCGTCGGGGCTCCCCAGCTTGGTGTTGACGCTGAGGTCGACCCGGAAGGCGCCGGTGTCGGGATCCAATGATCCGAACCCGGCCCCGATCTGGGTCATGGTGAAGCTGGTGGGTACCGGGTCGGGCAGGATCGTCGTCTGCACCAGCGACGTGAACGTCGGCACCAACAACTGCACATCGAGCGCACCGGTGGCTTCGTTCCACGAGCCGACGAGGTAGGTGCGACCCTCGCCTTCGGGGTCACCATCGGGCAAGGTGACGGTGCCCGCGTTGCCGATCTGGAACGACCCAGCGGTCACCTCGAACACCACGTCGTAGCCGCTCAGATCCGGATGCTCCACGTCGACCGGCACGGTGGTGGTCGTCGTGGTCGATGGATGGTTCGCGGCATCCAGCACATGGGCGGGAACGTCCTCGGCGGCCGCATAGCCGATCGACGTGGCGGCGGTACCGCCCGGGCAGGCCCCTTCGACCGTCGTGTGGTTCGTGCCGTCGGCACAGGTGAACAGCGGCGTGAGCCCGGCACCCGACGTGGTGTGGATCCAGCCCACCGGACCCATCGGTGTCGCACCGTCACAGTCCGCGCGGAGCGACAACCAGGTGCCGTTCGGGTAGCTGGGAGGCGTGGCATCGTCGTCACCGTCGCCGCACTCATAGGCGAGCACCGTGCCCGGCTGGGAGTCATAGGACAAGCGCCACTGGCGAGGCTGCATCTCATAGCCCGCGGGCAGCGGGCGCGACGACGACCAGGTCGCTCCCGAGTCGGGGTCGACCCCCGTACGGACAACGGTAGTGCCGGCGTTCTCGAACCCACAGGAGGAATGGGCCGGATCGTTCACAGCCAGCCACGTCGCGAACGCCGGCTTGGGGGTGCCGTCTGGTTGGAGCAGACCCAGGAACAGCCCGAACTCGCCGATGTTGTCGCGCAACGAGTGGTAGATGAACGACTTGATGCCCGGCGTGCCCAGCACTCCTTGGAACGCGCGGCACACCGCATCGGCTTGTTCGGTGTCGAACAGACCCGGGTTGTTGAAGCCCTGTTCGGTGAACTCGACCTCCCACGCCGAGGGCACATCCGGGTAGGTCGCGCGTAACCAACCCACGACGACCCCGGGATTGCCGAGCGTCGCGTAGGGCAGATCTTTCGCGTCGATCGCGGGCGTGACCGACCGCGGGTAGGGGTGCAACGCGAGCGACCATTCCCGGTCACCGAGTAGGGGCACGAGGAGTGGCAGGAACGTCTTGACCGAATACGCCGGATGTACCGCGCCCGGGTCGTCGAAGGTCTTCTCGAAATGCTGGGTGAGCGAGATCATCACCTTCGCATTGGCCTGGGAAGAGCGAATCGCGTCGTAAGCCGCGTTGTACTCATCGGCATAGGTGTGCACCCAGGTGCCCAGGTCGCACGGCGTGCCCGCCCCACAGCCGACGTTGAACCACTGGTTCAGGTTCACCTCGTTCTGGATGACGAAGTCGGTGACGCGGCCATTTCCCGACGCGCCGTCGTAGTGGCGGGCGAGGTAGCCAGCGAACCGGGCGAAGTCCTCGGCGTGATCGGGCACACAGAACACGTCGCTCCATGCGTTGTACGGCACGCACGGCAGCGTGCCCCGCGCCCAGGCGGGCGTCGCGAACACGATCGCCATCACCGGCATCCCGGCGTCGGTGTACTGCTTGATTCTGGCATCGACGTCGGCGGGGGGTTTGAAGCAGTGCCCGTCGTAGGTGTCATAGCCACTCGGGCAGGGCGTCGTCAGCAGGGTCGGTTCGAACGCGGCCCATGATGCGTCGAATCGGGCGATGCCCATCGTCGCCAGTACGTCGGCTTCGTCGGGGACATTGCCGAAGCGGGTCACGCCCTTGACGTCCCAGAATCCGCGTTCGGGGTAGTAGCCCGGGTCGGCGAGTTGCGCGGCGCTGAATCGCTGGGGGGCCTGGCCGGTAGCCGCGGCTGATGCCATTGTCGTGTGCACCAGGCCCGGCACCGCGGCGAGCACGATCGCGACGACGAGTGCCCCAGTGGCGGCCAAGGCCGCGACGGGGCGGCGCGGTCGCACCGCCGCCGCCGTCGCCTTGTCGCTCCGCGCGCGTCGCGTCATGGCACGATCCCCCGGCTTCCCCTGTGGCGCCCGGGCTCTCCGGCCGCTGTTCCGCCAGGACGTTACCGCCGGTAACCCTCGAGGGCAAGTGACCCGGCCGTCACCCGTCGCCGCCGCGGCAGCCGGCGACGTCGGGAAGCACGCCGGTGCCCTCCGCGATCGTCACCGGCGACGAGCGCACGCCGCCACTCGAGGGAATCTCCGCGTCGAAGAGTTGCAGGAAGAAGTTGATCGCGGCGGCCAGCGGCTTGGGGATCGACCAGCCGACTCCGGCGGTCCCGTCGAGGGTGAGGTCGACCCGGCGGCAGGGCAACATGCCGATGTCGGTCGCCCGTGACACGCCCCACGAACCGGTCAGAGTCGTTTCCAGACCCGACGTGAACCCGAACGCCCCGATGCCCACGATCATCCGGGCCCGGTACGCGAGGACCAGACCCGACACGCCGACCGACGCGCCGTCGACCGTGTCGACCATCGACGTGTTCGCCCTGGCGTCGGTGGGCGTGTAGACCGAGATGTTCCCCGGCCGGTACTTGAAGCCGAGCCCGCCGCTGAACGCATAGTCGCCCTTGGCGCTCAGGGTGCCAGTCTTGGCGCTGAAGGCGGTCTTGAGGATGAACGTCTGGCGCCACGTCATCGACAGCGGAAGTGGCCCGCCGAGCGGGATGGAGATGTCGAGGGGCACGTCGACGTATTCGTGGATGTTTCCGTCGATGCCGTTCTCGGTGCCCGCGTCGAACCGGGCCAGGATGCCGGCCGCACCGGTGAGTGTGAGCGAGGCACTGCGGAGCTTGCCGTGGTCGATCACGATTCCGGCGTGGACCTGGGGCGACTGCAACTTCAGTTCGATCTGGGCCAGCACCTTGGTGCCGTCGGAGTCATAGGTGAGCTTCACGCCCACCCCTCCCGAGGAAATCGGGGTGATGTGGAACCCGGAGATGCGCACCGGCCGACTCGGAGCAGCCCTCGGGGGGCCGACCGGAGCGCTCGCCGTGCTGCTCCCGCCACCCCGACCGTCCGCGTAACCGTTGTTCGGCAGGCCGGCATCGTCGCCCGCGTCACCGTCGGTGCCGGCGCCGTGGTCATCGTCGCCTTCGGGTGTCGTCGCATCGCCACCGGTCACACCGCCCGCACCAGCCGGCGCGGTGGTCGTCGGCGAGTCGGGATCGGCAGCGGCGGATCGCGTCGCTCGGTACGCGATCGGACCCGAGTGCGGTCTGGCCCGTACCGGTGCGGAAGATTCGCCGCTCCCGCCGGTCGATGTCGTCGGTTCGGCATCGTCGCCGTCAGAAGGTTCTTCGACCGTGTTGCCGTCGGAGTCGGTGGTCGTCAACAGTTCGCTGCCGTCGGGCACGTCGACGTCTGCTTTGGCGTCGGTCGAGTCGCCGCCCAGATTCTGACCCTCATACACGAGCATCGAGGCTGGATCGACAGGCTGGTCCCAGCTCAGGTTCGCCTTTTCGACCACGTCGGTGAGCGCCACCGGCAACAGCGCGACCTCGATGCCCTTCTCGGTCGTCCGCACCCCCGCGACCCGACCCACCACCCGGCCGGTGGCGAACAGGATCTTGCCCTCGGCCACCGCGTCGACGCCCGGCGCATCGGGCTTCAACACGACTGCGGCACCCGAATTTGCCACCGAGACGATCGCCTCGGGACCGTCGGGCAACAACACGACATCATCGGCATAGGTGACGTCCTTGCTCGGTTCGGGGGCACGCCCGAAGTGCTTCTCGGCCGGGGTTCGCAACAGGGCGATGCCGACCGAGGCAGACGTCGAACCGTTGGTCGATCCCGGGTTCGAGCGCTGGGACGGATCGGTCACGCTCGTCGAACACGAAGCCGCGAGCAGCACACCGACCAACGTGGTCGCGATCCATCGGTTGGGCCGTCGGGAAGTCATACGCGCAACGTAGAACGACGCAGGCGGGGACACACGCGAGGTCGACCACCTGTTTTCGGTGTTGCCACCTCCCAGACGAAAACAGGTGGTGCACTACGCGTGACCGTGACGTCACCGAGTTTCCACTATTGAGACAGGCCACCGAAGACCCCGAGGAGGACCTCATGGCTGCATCGAGAATCGTCCATGTCGGCATCGCCGCCGCGCTGGTCATCGTCGGCGGGTGCGGCTCGTCGGACTCACCGGGCGCATCGGGCGCATCGGGCAAGGCGACCTCGGTCGTCGCGGAGAACACCCCGAAAGGCGAGGGCGCGTCGGGCACGCTGACCCTCGTCGTCGACGGCACATCCGTCGATACCGGCACTCCCGAGGACTGCAACGTCAACGACTACGCCGGCGACCCGATCTTCACGTTCACGGCTTCGAAATCGAACGTCGACACCGGGCTCGCCGTGCGCTTGCCTCCCGAGCCGGGCACGCTCGGCGAACGCGACGGCAACGTGATCTTGCCCGAACCGGACGACGGCGACTCCTTCCAGCCCACACTGGAGGTGACCGGAAGTTGGAAACGCAACGG
>DASSYG010000278.1:0-5740 GCA_035703405.1 Acidimicrobiales bacterium
TGATGTGCGCCGGCTTGCGGGCACCCGCGAACTCCGCGGCTTCCTGCACGGCACGCTGCTCGACCCCGGTGATGCCCGACGGCACACACACGACCATGCGCGGCTTGGACCAACGGCGCTGGTGCACCTTGTTGATGAAGAACCGCAGCATCTTCTCGCACATCTGGAAGTCCGCGATGACCCCGTCTTTGAGGGGGCGGACCGCGGTGATGTAGGAAGGAGTCCGGCCGATCATCCTCTTGGCTTCGGTGCCCACCGCAAGCAGGCGGTCGTCCCGGGTCGACACGGCCACCACGGACGGCTCGTTCAGGACGATGCCGCGGCCACGCACGTACACCAAGGTGTTCGCGGTACCCAGATCGACTGCCATATCGCGACCCATGAGCGATGAGAAAACAGATTCGGTCATGTGGGAGGAAACCTCTCCCTTACGGGTCTGAAACGGGGCTGGTCGGACGACGGATCGGCGAACACTCACCGTGAGATGTGTGCGCCACTCGGACGAGCACGGACGGCGAACGTCGACCCGCCAAGCCTAGCGAACCACGACAGTGTACGCACCGTCACGAAACCGCAACAATTGTCACCGGCACTCGGTGTCGTTCCCGGCCGGGACAACGGTCAGGTCACGTCGAGGTCAGCTGGGTTCGCCGCCAGTCTGCTCCGGACCGACGGCAGATCAGGTCTCGGTTCGGGCCGAACGGGTCAGACCGATCGCGCAGGCCGATCGGCTCAGGCCAGTTCTGGGAACCAGAGTCCGATCTCGGCTGCCGCCGATTCGGGTCCGTCCGAACCGTGGACGAGGTTCTCGCCCGTGGTCGTGGCCAGGTCGCCCCGGATCGAACCCGGCTGCGCGTCGTCCACCGAGGTGGCTCCCATGATGGTGCGCACCAGGTGCCAGGTGTTGTCGCTCGGGCCTTCCACGACCATCGCCAGGACCGGTGCCCGGGTGATGAACTCGATCAGCTCGCCGAAGAACGGCTTGTCAGACAGGTCCGCATAGTGCCGTTCGGCGAAGGGCCGGTCGACCTGCCGCAATTCGGCGGCGACCAGGCGGAGACCCTTGGCCTCGATGCGGGCGATGATCTGACCCGACAGGCCACGTTCCACGGCGTCGGGCTTGCACATGACGAAGGTCCGATTCACGAGAGGCAAAGCTACGCGGCCGCCGTCGATCGGCGCGAATCATCCCGGCAGCCGATCACCTCGCACCCGATCACCCCGCGGAACTTCGGGAGGTTCGGTGTGATGAACGCGCACATCCTCCCGAAGTTCGCTCAGGTGGACGGTCCGGTGTGGGCGGGACCGACGACGGGACGACGATGGGAGCGACGGGGGTTCAGGCGATTTCGGCCGATGGGCCCTGCTCGCCGGCCCACTGGCCGTCGGCGGCCAGGGTGAGGACGTCGACGCCGTCGGCGGTCACCACGAGTGAGTGCTCGAACTGGGCGGTGCGTCGACCGTCGCGGGTCACCGCCGTCCAGTCGTCGTCCCACATCCGGTGGTGCCAGTCGCCCAACGCGATCATCGGTTCGATCGTGAAGGTCATGCCTTCCTCGATGATCCGGGTGTCGCGGGGGTCGAAGTAGTGCATGATCGCCAGGTCCGAATGGAACGTCTCGCCCACCCCGTGGCCGATGAACGCACGGACCACCCCGAAACCGTGCGCCTCGGCGTGGTCTTGGATCACCCGGCCGATTCCATTGAAAGGCCGACCCGGTGCGACCTGTTCGATCGCCCTCTCCAGACACTCCCGGGTCACCCGCACGAGCTGACGCGACAAGTCATCGACCGTGCCCACACACCAGGTCGCGTTCGTGTCGCCGTGCACCCCCTCGCGGTACAGCGTCACGTCCAGGTTGACGATGTCGCCGTCGATCAGGGCACGCCCGTCGGGAATCCCATGGCAGATGACCTCGTTGACCGAGGTGCACACCGACTTGGGGAAGCCGCCGTAGTTGAGGGGGCTCGGATACCCGCCGGCGGCGATCGACGCATCGTGGCAGATCTCGTCGAGCTCGTCGGTGGTCACCCCGGGCGCGACCGCGTCGCCGACCGTTCGCAGGATCTCGGCCGCGGCCTCGCCCGTCCGGCGCATCCGCTCGATCACGTCCGCGGACTTCACATCGGTCTCACCGCGCACGCTGCGCTCACCGGTGTCGGCATAGGGCGGACGCTCGATGCTCTCGGGCACCGCTCGTCTCGGCGACTGCAGCTGGGGACGGATCGGGTCGAACGAGGGCCGGTGGCAGCGTTTGAACTTGCGCCCCGAGCCACAGAAGCACGGGTCGTTCGCCCGCAGACGAGTCGGGTCGTCGAGGGCCGTGGTACTCATCGTTCGTCGAGTCCTTCCGTTTCATCGAAATCGTCGGCGTCATCGAAATCGTCGGTGTCGATCGGGCCGACCGAGTTCGGCGCGAGAGCTACCGTCGCCAAGGTCCGAGCCGCACCCTCGCCCCGTCGGGCGTCGTCCCAGGCACGGATCCAGTCGGCCTCGTCGGGGTGGTCGCCCACCCGGGCGAGCGCCTCGCCGTGGACGATGGCCCGTCGTGCCGCGCCGATCACATACAACGAGCCGGTGACCAGCACGAGATCCTCGGTGGTCGCCAACGCCAACGCCCGACGCACCGCGTCGGCGACGTCGGGCACAGCTTCGGCGACGATGCCCAAACCGTCGGCTGCTGCGGCGACCTCGGCCGCGGGGATCGCTCGTGGCGACGGCGGGGTACAGGCGATCAGGAAACCGGCTTCGCGGGCCCCGAGCGCGTCGAGCATCTCGGCCGGGTCGCGTCCGCCGAGCATGCCGACCACCAACACCAGCGACCCGCCGAGCGTGAAGTCGTCGGTGAGCGTGGCCGCCGCGACCCGGGCGCCATCGGGATTGTGCGCCCCGTCGATGATCACCGTCGGTTCATTCGCCACCACCTCGAAGCGCCCCGGCACCTGCACCGACGCGAACGCCTCGCGCACCAGGTCCGCGTCGAGCGGTCGGTTCACCAGGGCCTCGGTCGCAGCGAGCGCGAGCGACGCGTTCGCCACTTGGTGGGCGCCGTGCAACGGCAGGAAGATCTCGTCGATCACCTGGGCCGGCGTCGCCAACGACACCATGTGCCCACCAAGCGCCACCCGATCGTCGACCACGTCGAAGTCGCGGCCACGCACCCAGGTCTCCGCGGCCGGCGCGTGCGCGAACACGTCCGCCAACTCGGGGTCGGTCTCGCCAAGCACGAACGTGGCGCCTGGTTTGACGATGCCGACCTTCTCCTCGGCGATCCGCCGCCGCCAATCGCCCACGCCGTCGGTGTGGTCCTTGCCGACGTTGGTGAGCACCGCCACCTGGGCGTCGGCCACGTTCGTGGCGTCGTACAGACCGAGCAGTCCGACCTCGACGACGGCGACATCGACCGGCCGGTCGGCGAACCACCGGAACGCCGCGGCGGTCAACAACTCGAAATACGACGGACGATCGCTCAGCAGCGGCTCCAACGCGGCCACGTCGACGATGAGCTGCGCGAACTCGTCGGGATCGATCGGCACACCGTCATAGGTGAGGCGTTCGGTGATCGATTCGAGATGGGGGCTGGTGTAGGTGCCGACTCCGAGTCCTGTCGCCCGGAGCAACGCGGAGGTCATGGCGGTGACCGAACCCTTGCCGTTGGTCCCGGTCACCTGCACGACCGGGTACGCGGCCTGCGGATCCCCCAAGACATGGGTCAACGCCCGCATGCGATCGAGCGACAGCCCGTGGATCCGCCCTGCGGTCGCCTCGAGATTGATATGGGCATCGAGGAATGCCAGCGCAGCATGCAGGTCGGTCATCGGTGCATTCACGCTACCGTCGGCGACTCACCGACCCGGTAGTCTCACCGACATCGCAACAACCGATCCACCACTGCGGGTGTAGCTCAACGGTAGAGCATCTGGCTTCCATCCAGACGACGGGGGTTCGACTCCCCTCACCCGCTCCACACGCTCACCACGCACCGGATGGGTCCGCGCTGATGTCCACGACTTCCCAAGATGTCGGCCGCGCACACCAGGAGGCACCTCGTGGCGAGCGGAACCGCGACGGCGCACACGCCCTCGCCATCGATCTGGGCACCGGCGGCCCCAAGGTCGGCCTGGTGAGCCTCACCGGTGAGTTGGCCTGGCACGCGTTCACTCCGGTTGCCACCCGGCTGAGCTCCGACGGTGGGGCCACTCAGGACGCCGACGAATGGTGGGAGGCGATCATCGCCCTGACCCGCGACGCCCTGGCCGCCGGGGTCGTCGCAGCTGAGGCGGTCGTTGCGGTGTCGATCACCGGGCAGTACGCCAGCACCGTTGCCGTCGACGGCACCGGAGCCCCGGTCGACGACGCGATGCTGTGGATGGACACCCGTGGTCGACCGCACGCCCGCAAGCGATTCGGCGGGCGCGCCGCGGGCTATGACCCCCGAGCGATCGCGGCCTGGGTCCGCCGGAGCGGTGGGGCACCGTCACTGAACGGAGGCGACCCCATCGGCCAACGCCTGTACCTGCAGGCTGAACGGCCCGACGTCGTCGGCCGCGCGCGCTGGATGCTCGAGCCGATAGACCAGCTCACCATGCGCTTCACCGGCGTCGCCACCGCAACCCCTGCGTCGATGGCCACCGCATGGCTGATCGACACCCGCAACCCCAGTCGCTACGCGTACGACCAGAACCTGATCAAGCGATCAGGTGTCGACGCCCACCAGCTCCCACCCCTGGGCAGATCGAACCGCCACGTGGGCAGGGTGCTCCCCTCGGTCGCTCGGAAGCTCGGGCTCGTCGACGGGGTCAGAGTCGTCGCCGCGTTGCCCGACCTGCACACCGGGGCGTTGGGTTCGGGAGCGGTTCGGCGTCACCAGGCGCACCTGGCGATCAGCACGTCGTCGTGGATCTCCGCGCCGGTCGGGGCCAAGAAGACCGACATCGTCCACCAGATCGCGACCGTTCCCGGGATCGGCGCCGACGACTACCTGGTGATCGACAACCACGAGGTCGGCGGGCTGGCGCTGAGCTGGTTCCGCGACAACCTCTGGCGACACGGCGCGGAGATGCCCGGCTACGACGAGATCACCGAGGCCGCCGCGACGGTGCCTGCGGGCAGCGGCAACGTGCTGTTCACGCCGTGGTTGAACGGGGAGCGTTCGCCGATCGACGATGCCCGGGCACGCGGCGGCTTCCACAACCTGTCGCTCACGACCGGACGCGCCGAGCTGGCCCGGGCCGTGCTCGAAGGCGTCGCCTACAACTCACGGTGGCTGCACGAGGCGGTCGAGAAGTTCACCTCGACGACCCTCGACCCGATCCGCATCATCGGAGGCGGCGCCCAGTCGGATCTGTGGTGCCAGATCCACGCCGATGTCATGGACCGCACGATCGAACGGCCGGTCGACCCGATGCATGCGAACCTCCGGGGCGCCGGGTTGGCCGCCGGTGTCGCCGCGGGCCGGATCGCCGTCGGGGAAGTGTCCGAACTGGTCCCACTGGAGCGGACCTTCACCCCCGATCCGACCACCCGCGCCACCTACGACCGCCTCTTCGGCCAGTTCCCGAAGCGCTACCACGCCGACAAGGCCATGTTCCGGCGTCTGAACCGCCGCTGACCCGCCGCGCCCCTTCACCAGGGGCGATACCGGCCTCGGTTCACTGATAATCAGACTCGCTCGCCGCCACCCAGTCGCCGCCACCGACTTCGTGGGCCCGCTGCAACGCGTTGCGCGCCGCGACGAGC
>DASSYG010000295.1:0-5776 GCA_035703405.1 Acidimicrobiales bacterium
CAGCATCCGGTGCGTCCGGTAGATGGGGCCATGACCTTCACGGCGAATCAGGCTGACGCCTGGGTCGAGATCGCGTTTGCCGGAGTCGGATGGGTCGCGTTCTACCCGACCCCGCCGCGCAGTCAACACCAACTGCCCGAACAACAGCCCGATCGGACATCGGCCAAACCCGCGGATGTCCAGGCGCAGCCACCAGTGAGCCCCCCGCCGAACCCGGCGAACCTGCAGGACACGATCAAGACCAACCGGCACAAGGCCGAGACCCCGTCGACGCCGTTCCAGATGCCCGCCTGGGTTTGGTTGCTGCTCAAGATCATCTTGTACCCGCTGATCATGACCGCGGTCATCGTCGGAGCGATCACCGGGTACAAGAGCTGGCGGCGAAAGCGGCGTCGGACGAGAGGATCACCCGTTGACCGGATCACCGGCGCGTGGGTCGAGATGCTCGACCAGTTGCGTGACCTCGGTGCGCGTGTGCCGCGGAGCGGTACCCGCCTCGAAATCGTCGGTGGCGTTGCCGACGCTTCGTGGGACCAACTCGGCGGGTTTGCAGCCGGCGTCGACGCCGCGATGTTCGGACCAGATGACCCCGACGACGAATCGGTCGATTCGATGTGGGACTGGGTCGAAGCCGAACGTGTCGGCATGCTCGACGGGCTCGGACGAAAGCGTCGTTGGCGAGCCAAGCTGAACCTGGCCTCGGTATGGCCATGGCGATGACGACGGTGCCGTATCTCGCGCAGTCGGGCCGACAGCCCAGTTCGGCTTGGTGTGGTTGTCGGTGTGGCGACGGCCTCGTCGGCTGCGTGCGCCCCCAGAGCGGAGGCGAACGGTGGATCTGAAGCTCACCGTGCGTCGCCCCGGCGGAGTGGATGCCTCCGACGTCGTGGTCACCTGCGATGCGACTGCCACCTCCGGCGCGATCGCCCAGACCATTGCCGAGCGTGATCCACGCCGCGCGTTCAAAGGCGACGTGTCACATTTCAGCATCCGCGTCGACGGGCCGGGACCGTCCCGCGTCCTGCGTCCGGATCTTGCCTTGTCCGAGTCAGGCGTGCGTTCGGGTGACTACGTGTCGCTGGTGCCCTTCGGTGGCCGTTTCTCCAGCGACGCCGGCGGTCAGGGAGTGGTCGCCACTCTCAGCATCTATGAGGGTCCCGACGCCGGGAAGAAGTTCAACCTCGCGCCCGGCACGTTGCTGATCGGCAGGGATCGCAGCGCGGACGTGTCGCTGAACGACCCGTTGGTGTCCAAGCGGCATGCCCGACTCAACGTCGGCGAGACCCTCGAGATCTTCGATCTGGGCTCGGTCAATGGCGTCGAGGTCGACGGACTTGTCACCCCGCGCACGGTCCTCCGACCGGGTGACAAGGTGACCGTCGGTGACACGGTGTTGCTCGTCGAACATCACCGTCCAACGAGTGAGCGTGGCAACCAGGGCGACGTCGCATTCAACCGTTCGCCGTATCTGAATCCGGTCTTTGACGGCATTGAAGTCGAGGCGCCAGAGGTCCCAGAGCGCCCTCAGCGCCAGCCCTTCCCGATGCTGGCGATGCTCATGCCGCTACTCATCATCATCGTGATCCTCGCCGTGCCCTCGATGCGTAGCCAGCCGATGATGTTCTTGTTCCTCGGGTTGAGTCCGCTGATGATGGTCGGCTACTGGTTCTCGATGAACCACGGCCAGAAGAAGGAACTTGCGGAGGCAACCCGCACCTTCCACAGGCAACTCGACCATTTGGCCGCACGGCTCGACCTCGACCGCGCCGAAGAGGTCGGAGTGCGCCGCCATGAGCATCGGTCAGTGAACGAGATCGTGGACTCGTCGGCCGCTCGGGGGAATCTGTTGTGGGCGATGCGGCCGGATCGTCACGGCTTTCTAGAGCTGCGGGTCGGGATGGGGTCGTTGCCGACGCGTTCCAAGGTCGACATGCCCGAACCGAAGAAGTCGATCCCCGAGCTGTACCAGGAACTCGTCGCCGTGGTAACGGCGCGCGCCGACGTCTCCCCGGTGCCGGTCGTGGCGCCGTTGGCGCACAGTGGCGCCATCGGCATCGCCGGCACACGGGACGATGCGCTCGGAGCAGCTCGTGCGCTGATCGCCCAAGTGACGGGTCTGCACAGTCCTGCCGAAGTCGTGCTCGCCGCAGTGCTGCCCGCAGAGACCGCCGGCGAATGGGACTGGCTGAAGTGGTTGCCCCACACCTCGTCTCAGCAGAACCCGCTGGAGTGCGACCTGCTCGCGGCGGGGGCGGCCGGGTGCAACCAACTCGTCGCCGCACTGGATGAGTTGATCCGAACCCGAATGGATGGCACCGCATCGGCCGGTGACGACCACGACGTGGCCGAGGGAGGCGCTTCGGTGGTCGTGCTAATCGAGGACGCGGCACCGGTCGACCGTCCCCGTCTGGTCGCACTCGCCGAAGCCGGTCGCCGCGCCGGGGTGTATGTCATCTGGGTGGCCGAGGCGACCCGATTGTTGCCGGCAGCTTGCGAGGTGTTCTACACCCATGACCCGACCCATCGCACCGTCGCCACGGGCTACATCGAAGTCGACTCGACCTTGGTGCCGGTGGCGGGTGAGGCGCTGAGTCGCGACGCCGCCGTCGCGTTCGCGCGGGACATGTCGCCGGTCCAGGATGCCGGCGCCGCAGTCGACGAATCGTCGGACGTGCCGATGCGGGTGTCGTTCCTCTCCGATGCGGGTCTGGAGTTGGCGAGTTCGTCGGATCCGATCATCGACCGTTGGCGCCAGTCCGACTCATTGCCGTTGCCAGAGGACAAGGTGCGCAAACGGCGGCGCAAGAAGCACGGTCTGGCGGCCTACATCGGAGCTTCCGCCCATGGTCCACTCACACTCGACCTGCGTACCCAAGGTCCGCATGCGCTGGTGGGTGGGACGACCGGATCGGGCAAGTCCGAGTTTCTCCAGTCATGGGTCATGGGCTTGGCGACGATGCATTCGCCCAATCGGGTCACATTTCTGTTCGTCGATTACAAGGGAGGCGCGGCATTCAGCGAATGCGTGAAGCTGCCCCACACGGTCGGCTTGGTCACCGACCTGACGATGCACCTGGTGCACCGGGCACTGCGTTCACTCGACGCCGAACTTCGCTACCGCGAACACATCCTGAATGCGAAGAAGGCCAAGGATGTGCTCGAGCTCGAGGCCCGCGGCGATCCCGAGTGTCCACCGAGCCTGCTGATCGTGGTCGACGAGTTCGCGGCGTTGGTCGGCGAAGTTCCCGAGTTCGTCGACGGGGTAGTCAACGTCGCGCAGCGAGGTCGGTCGCTGGGGCTCCACCTGATCCTGGCAACCCAACGTCCCGCCGGTGTGATCAAGGACAACCTGCGCGCCAATACCAACCTGCGGGTCGCGTTGCGGATGGCAGATGAGACCGATTCGGACGACGTGATCGGGTCGAAGCTGGCGGCCACCTTCGACCCGTCGATCCCTGGCCGTGGCGTCGCGAAGACCGGTCCGGGTCGGCTGCATCTGTTCCAGTCGGCCTATGTAGGCGGGTGGACCACCTCTGAACCGCCGCCGCCGCCGATCGCGATCGTCGATCTGGCGGTCGGAACCCGCGCCGAATGGGAGATCCCCGAGGAGATCGTCGCGGCCGAGGCCGCGAAGCCGACCGACGCCGAGCAGGGCCCGAACGATCTGGCGAGGCTGGTGCAACGCACCTGTGAAGCAGCCGACAAGGTGGGGATCGAGGCGCCCCGCAAGCCTTGGCTACCTGAACTCGCGACAGTGTACGACCTCGCCAAGTTGCCCCAGTCCCGCAACGATGTCGAACTGATCTTCGGGGTCGCCGACGATCCGGACAACCAGCGTCAGGTGCCGATCGCGTACCACCCCGATACCGACGGCAACATGTCGGTGATCGGTACGGGCGGGTCGGGCAAGTCGACGTTCCTGCGGACCCTGGCCGTGTCGGCGGGGTTGTCGACCCGGGGCGGGCCGTGCCAGGTGTACGGGCTCGATTTTGGCTCGCGTGGGCTGGCGATGCTCGAGTCGTTGCCCCATGTCGGCTCCATCGTGACCGCCGATGACGATGAGCGGGTCATGCGCCTGTTGCGGATGCTGCGCGAGACGATCGATGAGCGCGCCGAACGGTATTCGGCCGTGCGGGCGTCGTCGATCACCGAATATCGGCGCCTCGCCGACAGGCCCGACGAGCCACGGATCATCCTGCTCTTGGACGGCATGGCCGCTTTCCGCCAGGCCCACGAAATTTCGACGATCACGGGCGCGATGGATTCGATCATCTCGATCGCGTCAGAGGGTCGCCCGGTTGGGGTTCACCTGGTGGTCTCCGCCGATCGTCCAACGGCGATCCCGAGCTCGTTGGCGTCGAGCATCCAGCGACGTTTGATCCTCCGTCTCGCCAACGCCGACGGTTACGCGTTCGCCTATGTGCCCAAGGGCATGCTCGATGAAAGGAGCCCTGCGGGCAGGGGCTGCGTCGGCGACGACGAAGTCCAGGTTTCGGTGTTGGGTGGTACGGCGGATACCTCGGAACAGTCCCGTGCCATGACCAAGCTGGGCGACGAGATCGGCCGAAGTATGCAGCGTGCCCCGGTTCCCGAGGTGGGGCGTCTACCAGAGGCGGTGACAACCACTGAGCTTCCCCCGCCGACCCCCGGCCGCATCCACATCGGCCGGGCCGACGTCGATCTCGGCCCCTTCGCGCTCAGCTTCGACAGCCCGGTGTTCATTGTCGGGCCGCCAAGGAGCGGGAAGACGACCGCGCTCGTGACGATCGCGTCGCAACTCCGCCGAGCCGTGCCCGGCGCGCATTTCGTCTACCTGGGTGATGGACGATCCGCATTGCGCACGGCGGTGCGGTGGGACGAAGTGGCCGACGATGATGACGCGATCGAAGCGATGGCGAAGTCGTTGATCGAACGACTCGAAGCCGGGGCCTGGCCTCCCGGCGGATTGGCGTTGTTCTTCGACGGTGCCCACCGGATGGCGACGTTGATGTGTGACCAGCACCTCGTCAAGGCCGTGACCCTCGCCGGCCGGGCGGGACAGGTCGTCATTGCTGACGCCGACATCGACCAGGCGGCGACGTCCTACGCATTGCTGAAGGCGCTCCGCGTTGCCAGGTACGGGTTGGCGCTGGTGCCCGACCAGTACGACGGGGATTCGGTGTTCAAGACACCGTTCCCTCGCACGAAGCGCACCGACTTTCCGCCCGGGCGGGCCCTGTACGTGCGCGACGGGCGGATCATGAAGGTGCAGATCGCCGAGACCGCGGCGGAGGGAGTCGTGTCGTGAGGGCACCGGTCGTGGCCTGCCGAAGCGACGGGGAGTCCTCCCCATTGCGGAAGTTTCCTCAGTATCAGATGATGCTTGGGACAAACACACCCGGGAGGGGAACCACCCCACGGGAAACACCAATGAAAGGGAAGCACAATGGCAATCTCGATGGGAATGGACCCGACCGTCGTCCAGAACATGGGCCGTCAGATGCAGACGATCGCGGACAACATCCAGAACACGTTGATCCCCCAGATCGACACGCTCGTGCAGCAGATTCCGAGCGAGTGGAGCGGCCCGGACGCAACGAAGTTCCAGGGATGGTGGCAGAACGAGCACCGTCAGCACCTGAACCAGGTTGCGACCGACCTGCACGGTCTGGGCCAGTCGGCGCTCAACAACGCCCAGGAGCAGATCGACGTCAGCGGTCGCTGAGCGGATCTGCTCGCCAACAAGTCGAGGTCCCGAGGGAGGGCCTATGTGCTGGTGTCGAAGTTCTTTCGGCAC